>JAHHQW010000068.1 GCA_020026195.1 Prevotella sp. | reverse complement strand
AGACTATATAGTGATCTTTATTTTAAAGAGGGTGATTCGACACACCCTCTTTTGTAATGTTGTTTACTAAACAGACTGGTTATATCTCGTATTTTTCTTATACGTATTATACACAACAGAATGTTTCTATATTCCTAAAATACTACATTTATTTTGCTAAAAAACAAATTATTATAAAGCACTTTTTATTTAAATTAAAACAGCCATCTATGCTGGCATAGATGGCTGATAATCTGTATTAATTTTTTTGTTATTATATCAAATAGTTACTGGATAGGAGTTCCATCTGCATTCACATAAGTTAAAGTCTTCCATGTAAAACCATACCATAAATATTGATCTGGATAAGCACCATTTGTACCATCACCCCAATTAGCCTCCAAATAGCCAGCATCCCAATCACTATATATGTAAAGATCCACTTTCTCTGTATCAGAAGTAGAATATGAATAGAAATTTCCATTTAAAGAAGAAGCATCTATATTAGGATCTATCAGTACTATTAGTTTTTCCATACCAGAGCATCCAGTAAATACTTCAGGTCCAATTATAACTGTTGATGCACCTATTCTGACACTCTTTAAAGTTGTAACATCTCGGAATGCAGAACCACCTAATTCTTTAAGATTATTAGGTAACTCTACAGATGAGAGTTTGCAACCTCTGAAGAAATTATCTCTTAATTCATTATTTATAAGATATTGTTCTGTATTATCATATTCTGTATATTTGAGATTTTTGTCACCTATAACAGTAACACCTGTTATATCAAGGTCAACAGGAGTCTTAATTTCTCTCAATACAGCAAGAAGATTATTAAAGTCAAGAGCATTCATGCCACCTTTTATAACGACCTGTCCAGGATTAGCTTCAAGAGCTTTCTTTACATGCCACTTAAAAAGTGTACCTGTACCTGTTGACATATCTATTGTATTGCCTGTTACCTTAACCTTATTGTCTGCTCCTGGCACTGGATCTCCTTCCAAAGCAGGATCAGAGAATGTAAGATTAAGTGTTGTAACTGTACGTGCAGGAATAACTACATCTGATGTAAGCTTAACTTTCTTTTTGATAGTCTTGGTACCTGCTTTCAATACTATATCCATAGTCTTTCCAGCCTTTATAGTTGTAGGCAGAACCGACATATAGATACTATTACCATCACCTATTTCGAAACCTCTGAGTTGAAATCCTTCTATTCCTTTACCTTTACCTTTAGTGATGTCACCATTTTCAAGACTTACCGTATATTCTCCAGCGAAATCGTCATTAGAATCATTAGTTGTCATTGTAAAACCAGAAATATTCAGACCATTCAAAGCTTTCTGCTGTTCTGGTGAAGCCGCAGCTTTAATGTTGATTTTAAGAAGACCGGTAAGTCTCTTAAACTGCATAGTTATAGGGTTTTTCTGATAATAATCTATGCTATTTTCAATTTTTACAACTTTTGAAATAAGTATGTCTTTTGATGAGTCAAACTGTCCTCTTGTCGGCGTTTGTTTTGAATTCAGGTTCATATTGAATGTTGTAAAAATATCATCTGTTCCCAAAAATCCATCACCGTGAACAGCACAAAAAGATGATGCAGATGTAAAGTCTTTAATATCGTTAGTCTGTGCATTATTAATTGTAAAATTAGCTGTAGATGAAGGAACAGTATTTGTTCCATAGAATTTAAATCTGCTTACAGTAGAAGAACCATTAGCAGGATCAGGATCATAATAATAATCTTGATCTGTTACAGCAAGGATTTCATCATATGGTTTCCACATGGTATTTAAACCATCAGAACCAAGTAATGTACGAGTATCAGCTTCTATTTCAGGATTGCTTGCAATAAGGACTATTCCGCCTTTATTCTCTTTTTTTGCTTCAAAATCATCTATATCACTTGAGCAAGACACCATTGTCATGGCAGTTAATGCCAGTGTCAACATTGAAAATATTGTCTTTTTCATATCTTCTTAATCTTATTTCTATTTACCATTCATAAGAATTACCTTCATCAAACGTACCAGCCTCGCCTTCCGGAGCATAGTCATTAACAAAAGATCCTGCAAAACCCTTTTCAATTTTTACTTTTACCACCTCTACTGATGGAGAAACATACATTTTTTTCATAATCAATAATATTAATTTTAGATTTAATTTTTATTTAAAAGACTTCACAAAAGTAATAAGTGATGCTGAAATGCAATAAGAATAATGCGACATTTTCATAAAAATACCCACATCTCGGTATTAGTAAATATTTTGAACATTGCTTATTATGTGTCTGACATCCCCATAAGTACCAGTAAAGAAAAAATGTGTAAGATTTTACATAACATATTGAACAAACTATAAGAAAATAATTTGTATTTCTTTTGCATTGCATAATTATTATGTATCTTTGCAGAACACAATAACTGAAATTGGAATACAAAAAGACTATCAACAGTTCTCTTAAAGTGTTACTCCCCATAATATTAGGAGGAGCAATACTCTACTGGATGTACAGAGACTTCGACTTTGCCCACATCAAGGATGTGCTGATGAACGAGATGGACTGGACATGGATGATTCTGTCGTTTCCTTTCGGCATTATGGCTCAGGTGTTTCGCGGATGGAGATGGAAACAGACTCTCGAACCCATCGGCGAAAAACCACGCACCAGTGTGTTAGTAAATTCTATTTTCATCTCTTATGCCTCAAGCCTTGTAATTCCGCGCATAGGCGAGTTTGCACGCTGCGGAATACTGAAGAAATACGATGGTGTGTCTTTCTCCAAATCACTGGGCACAGTAGTAACCGAACGTGCCATAGACTCTCTGCTGGTGGCTGTAATTGCCGGTACCACCCTGCTGTTGCAGATAGGTATATTTGCCGTGTTCTTCTCACAGACGGGCACAAGCATAGAGGGTATTCTCAGAGGATTCACCACTACGGGTTACATCGTTACGGCGATATGCGCCATTGCAGTATTAATACTTGCCTGCGTTCTGGTGCGCAAGCTGTCCGTATATAATAAGGTAAAGACTACGCTGCACGGAATATGGGAAGGCATCACTTCTTTAAAGAAAGTTCGCAGAAAATGGCTCTTCGCTTTCTTTACCATCGCTATATGGGCAAGCTATTTTCTACATTATTATCTTACATTCTTCTGTTTTGAAGAAACTTCACATTTAGGCCTCGCCTGCGCCATGGTTACATTCGTGGTGGGCAGCATAGCCGTACTTGTTCCTACGCCGAACGGAGCCGGACCGTGGCACTTCGCGGTAAAGACAATGCTCATTCTCTATGGCGTGACAAGTAATCTCGCACTCTTTTTTGTCCTTATAGTTCACACCGTGCAGACCATGCTCGTGGCTGTGCTGGGAATAATGGCTGCAATATGGCTGTCGTTTACTAAAAAGAAGGATGTAGAAGAACCGGAAGAACAGCAGACTAACTAAATGTGATGAATTTTCATTAAATAGCATGCCGCATTTTATTACAGATGTCAAGGTGCGCCATCAAATATAGGTATTTTCTCAAAATAATCATACCTATCTTTTGTATTACGTAATTTTATGTTTATCTTTGCATAAGACAAAGGCAGTAAAAAGCCCCGAAAAGACACGCAGCACTACTGACTACACCACTACACGTACACCACAGACGCTGCGGCACAGCTGCCGGACATAATAACATCGAAAATAATATTTATAAGATATAAACCTTTAAATTTAAAAAAAACATGTGTGAAATTAAAAATCTCAAACCAGAATGTGTTTGGAGAAACTTCTATGACCTCACACGCGTTCCGCGTCCTTCTGGTCATCTTGATGCAGTGAAGAAATTCCTCCTCGAATTTGCTCAGCGCGTAGGTGTAGAGGCATTCGAAGATGATGCCAACAACATTATCATGCGCAAGCCCGCAACTCCGGGTATGGAGAATCGTAAGACTGTAATGATACAGGCTCACATGGATATGGTTCCCCAGAAGTCTAAGGACAGTAACCATAACTTCCTTACAGATCCTATCGAAACATGGATCGACGGCGAATGGGTAAAAGCAAAGAACACTACACTTGGTGCTGACGACGGTCTTGGCGTTGCTGCTATCATGGCTGTAATGGAAGACAAGGAAATGAAGCACGGTCCTATCGAGGGTCTCATCACAGCTGACGAGGAAACTGGTATGTTCGGTGCCAACGACCTGAAGCCGGGTATCCTTCACAGTGACATCCTGCTGAACCTTGACTCTGAAACATGGGGCAAGATGGTTGTAGGTAGTGCCGGCGGTATCGACATCGACGCTAACCGCGAATACAAGATTCAGCCTATGTGCTCTTGCGCTACTGTAATGAAGGTTCGCCTTAAGGGACTCAAGGGAGGTCACTCTGGTCTTGAGATCAATGTAGGCCGCGGCAATGCTAACAAACTGATGGTCCGCTTCGTTAAGGAAGCTATCGCAATGGGTGCACGTCTCTGCGAATGGCACGGCGGTAACATGCGTAACGCTATCCCCTTCGAGTGCGAAGTTATCATGGCTATGCCTCACGACAAGGTAGAGGACTTCAAGAAGAAGGTTGCTGAATACGAGGCAATGTTCATCTCTGAATACAAGTGCATCGAGGAAGGTATCAAGTTCTTCACAGAACCTGCCGAAGTAGCCGGTGCTATGGTAGAAGAGGATCAGAACTTCATCGTTAATGCCATCAACGGCGTACACAACGGTGTTCTCCGTATGATTCCTTCATTCCCCGACGTAGTAGAAACATCTTCTAACCTCTCTATCGTCGACATCGCAGAAGGTAAGGCTTCTATCAAGATTCTTGCACGTGGTGCTCGCTACAGCACAAAGATGGGTCTTGCAGAACAGATTAAGAGTACTCTGAACCTCGGCGGCTTCGATGTTAAGTTCAGCGGCGAATATGGTGGCTGGGATCCTAACACAGACAGTGAGATTCTGAACCTTATGAAGCGTCTCTACAAAGAACTCTTCCACGAAGAGGCTATCACACAGGTAGACCACGCTGGTCTTGAGTGTTCTGTCATCCTGAGCAAGTACCCCGGTCTCGACATCGTTTCTGTAGGTCCGACTATCCGCTCACCGCACACAACAAGCGAGCGCGCTCTTATTGAAACAGTTGAACCGTTCTGGCAGCTGCTCAAGAAGACTCTCGAAGAAGTACCTGTAAAGTAAGTTCATCAGAGAAACAATCACAAATAAATAATAGAAAAATCACACCTAAGGTCCGCTTATTTCCAGGGCGGACCTTTTCTTTTGCCCCTTCGTAACGCTTACCTATTTGTATCTGTTTTGGAAATAAAGACTATGAAGTTCTTGTGTATAAAAAGATATTGAATTACCTTTGCAGATGATATGAGAATAGACATTATTACAGTACTGCCCGATATGCTCAGGGGGTTCTTCGAAGAATCTATCCTTGCAAGGGCACAGGAGAAGGGATTTGCAGAGATTCATCTGCACGATTTGCGTGACTATACTTTAGATAAATGGCGCCGTGTGGACGACTATCCTTACGGTGGCTTTGCAGGTATGGTGATGCAGTGCGAACCTATTGACCGCTGTATCTCGGCTCTGAAGGCGGAACGTGAATACGACGAGGTGATTTATGTGTCGCCCGATGGTGAGACGCTGAACCAGCGCATGGCTAACGACCTGTCGCTGAAGGGTAACCTGATTATACTCTGCGGCCATTACAAGGGTATCGACCAGCGTGTACGCGATCATCTCATCACTAAGGAAATTTCTATCGGCGACTATGTTCTTACGGGTGGCGAACTGGCTGCCGCCGTCATCGCGGACTCTATCGTGCGTCTTATACCCGGTGTGATAAGCGACGAACAGAGTGCTCTCTCTGACTGTTTTCAGGATGACCTGCTCTCTGCTCCTATCTATACTCGTCCGGCTGACTATAAGGGATGGAAGGTTCCGGAGATTCTTCTCAGCGGTAACGATGCGAAGATTAAGGACTGGGAAATAGAACAGAGTTACGAGCGCACTAAACGTCTGCGTCCTGACTTATTAAAGAAATAGAAGATGAACGGCAGGGTTATATTTTCTGATGACTTTTCATCTAAGATGAATATCGTACTCGGTGCCAAAGGGTACGATAAGTTCTTTCTGCTGACTGACTCGAAGGTTGATTCTATCTATCACGAGAAGGTTAAGAGTCTGCTCGATGAATATAACCTTAACTTCATTGTCATTCCGGAAGGTGACCAGAACAAAGACCTGTCGTCTCTGTCGGCAATATGGAAGTATCTCAGCGATAACGGTGCTACACGTCACTCGTGCTTAATCAACTTCGGCGGCGGCATGATTACTGACCTCGGAGGATTTGCAGCCTCAACATTTAAGAGGGGTATCGACTTCGTAAACGTTCCTACTACTCTTCTGGCTATCGTGGATGCTTCGTCGGGCGGTAAGACGGCTATCAACTTTAACGGACTGAAAAACGAGGTGGGGGCTTTTGCTCTGCCTTCGGCTGTAATAATAGATAAGGATTTCTTGCGTTCGCTGAGTAATGAGGATATTCTCTCTGGTTATGCCGAGATGCTGAAACATTCGCTCATTGACAGCGAGAAGATGTGGAGCGAGATAATTAACTACGACATAAGGGATATTGCTACTTCTCAGTTTGAGGACATGATGAAAGCGAGCGTGCAGCTAAAGGAGTGCGTAGTAAACGAGGATCCTCGTGAGAAAGGTATTCGTAAGATTCTTAACTTCGGTCACACTTTTGGTCACGCCTTCGAGGAGATGTCATACAGCAGCGGTCATCCCCTCCTCCACGGTTATGCCGTAGCCTTCGGCATGATATGTGAGCTGTATCTCAGCACAATTCTGTTGGGATTTCCCACAGACAGGATGCGCCAGACGGTACGTTTCATCCATGATAATTACGGCACCATGCCGATTACCTGCAACGATTATGATAATCTGCTTGCTCTCATGCAGCATGACAAGAAGAACACCAGCGGCGTAATCAACTTCGCATTATTACAGAATTTCGGTAAATTCGCAATAGACTGTCACCCCACCAAAGATGAGATCTTCGAATCTCTTGACTTTCTTAGAGAGGGAATGTAAATCATAGATAAACATTTTCTTTATCATTCGCCTGCAACGCAAGATTTGTCATATCACATTACACCTACAAACAGCTTTATTCGCAATAGTTCCTGTCTATTATGGATTTCACTAATAAATTCATAATACAAACAAATAGATTTCCACTTTTTAATGTATGAGAATTATACATTAATGTAATATATAGCACTGGTATTTTGAATTGCAAGTATTAAATTATGAGATATTTTCTCATTTTTTATTGTCTGTATTAAGAATATTATTATATTTGCATTATAGTATAAACAAAATAGCCAACAATAGCAATGTTAATAAACTTCACATTCGGCAATTTTCGTTCATTTAGAGACGAGAAGACATTAAGTATGGAAGCCGGTTCTATAAAAGAACTTAATGAGTCGGTAATTACAAAAGACTCTTATCGACTATTACCCGCTGCCGTTATGTATGGAGCGAACTCAAGTGGTAAGAGCAATGTACTCGAAGCACTACTTACAATGCGTAGACTTGTTTTAAATAGTGTACGACTAAATCCTTACGACATACTCGATTATCAGCCGTTCCTTCTCAATACAACATCTAAAAACGAACCAACATCATTTGAGATACAATTCTTAAATAACGGATTAACTTACAGATATGGTTTTGAATACGATAGAACACATATATGTAACGAATGGCTTTACGAGAAAGCACCAAAGCAGCGTGAGTTTAACCTCTTCCTGCGAGCCGAAAACGACTACGAAATTTCAAAGAAATGTTTTCCCGAAGGCATTGGAAAAGAAAGTGCTACACCATCTAACCGACTTTTTGTATCGCTTGTAGCACAGCTAAACGGTCCAAAATCTCTCAGTATTCTTGACTGGTTCTCAGGATGTAATTATCTATCTGGTATCAGCAGTGAAGGTTACGAGGGATTTACGCTCAGTATGTTCTACCAACACATCAACTTATGCCAGGATGCATTAAATTTTTTTCATGCCACAGGACTTGGATTTAACGATATTATAGTTACAGAAAAGAAAATATCCGATGAAATGTTATCTGGAAATATTCCTGCCGATATACGAAGAAGAATGCTTAATGACATGAAAAGTCATATTTTTCTTGAAGCAAAAACCACACATAACATTTATGGAGAAAATGGCAAAATAACTAATCTTGCAACATTCGATAAAGATAAAATGGAGTCAGAAGGAACTAAAAAGATTATTGAGATGTCTGGTCCAATCTTTGACACCCTTGCATCTGGCAAAGTTCTTATTGTTGACGAACTTGATGCAAAGCTCCACCCCATGCTTACAAGAAGTATCTTAAAGTTATTCATGAGTCCGGAGACAAATAAAAATGGAGCACAGCTTATCTTTACGACTCACGATACAAATCTACTCAACTTATCATACTTACGACGAGATCAGATATGGTTTACTGAAAAAGATGCTACAGAATCAACAGATCTTTATTCTCTGATCGAATTCAAGGATGAAAACGGAAACACTATACGCAACGACCGCAGTATTGAAAAAGATTACATAAACGGACGTTACGGAGCAATTCCGTTTATACATTAATAACACATGATATGGGACAGTTACCTAAATATAAAATAGAAGAACTAAAGAGACTGAAACGTGAGGCTAAAGCCGCTAAGAAACGAAAAGAGAACATACGTCCTAAGATAGTTCGCTTTCTCATTGTATGTGAAGGTAAACGTACTGAACCAAATTACTTTAAGGCTCTTATCAAGAATCAATATTCCGACGTAATTGAAGAAGAAGTACGGGGTGAAGGCCGATCTACATGTGCCCTCGTAAAACGTACTCAAGAAATCAAGCAAGAACTTGAAGAGAAACGTTTCAACAAATTCGACCGTGTATGGGTAGTATTTGACAAAGACGATTTTAAAGACTTTAACGAAGCAATAGAACTGGCACAAAACAAATCAATACAGAGTGCCTGGAGTAACGAAGCTTTCGAACTATGGTACTTACTTCATTTCCAATACCTTGATACAGCAATAGACCGTAAAGCATATATAGAAAAACTTCAGAATGAGATTCGTAAACATGAAGGATATGAAAACTTCATATATAAAAAGAATGATCCTGAAATATATAAAATCCTTCAGCAAATAGGTAATGAAAATGATGCCAAAAACTATGCTGAAAAGTTAAGACGATATTTCAAGGATAAAGACTATAAGACACACAAGCCTTGCACTACAGTAGACTTACTTGTAAATGAGCTTGAGAATCCTGAGAAATTACTAAAGTAATTATTACAAAACACCTCAGAAAGTTTTAAATCTTTCTGAGGTGTTTGTTTAAAGGAATCCTATTATTCTGTTGTGTCAAATTTAATTTGGAGTTTGTCCGCTGCAAAGAACTTTCCATCCACATACATAAGTACATCGGGAATATCTTTCAATGTAAAAGGCTTGTTATATCGTTCCTTATCAAAGGATTTAGAATTACCTTTAGAAATGATAACTATAGAACATTCAGGATTACTCTGTGTCTTCTTTTCGTTTAGATAATGATAATAATCATTCTGTAGAGAGAGGTATCTGACAAGAAGATGTTCTACAAGTTCTGCTCTGGCACGTCTCCTCTTTTTACACGATTCTGTTTTTAAATTATTAAATGCAGAAACAGAAAAACGACCAACCCAAAACTGTTTTTCAAGTATTTTCTTCTGCTTCTCCTTATGGTCCGGATCATTAAGACGCTCTATAAGCGGACGTTTGGATATACCTATATATTTGATACCGATATCATCCTGATACTTCATCCTTCCTGTAATAACATAAAAAGTACAATCACTTGTATCAATATGTTTTTTCATGTCATCAGTCGAATCATACGGACCAATCCATTCTATTACGTATGTTTCTTTAATCTCTGACATATATCTACTAATTATAAAACACTATTCTGAAATAGTCAATAAATACTTGTAATTATCTTGTACCGAGCATGGTAACCATTAATATATTATTACATGTCCGTCTTTCTCAACACTAAATCTAGAAATTAATCAGATAAGTGAATATTTGTTATTACGATTGTTATTAAATGTCAATAGTTCGTTAAAAAATCGCCACGCCTAAGCGGCTCTGGCAGTAAATAAAA
>JAHHQW010000067.1 GCA_020026195.1 Prevotella sp. | reverse complement strand
CTAAATTTCAAGTATTTCAAAGAACTATTTTGAATTTTAATGGGACATTAATGATCTTTTTTATAAGATTATTTCCTTAATTTATATAATATAATGTTGTTCACAAACTATTAATTAATACACATGTAAGATTTTCATGTATAAGTCTGTATTAAGTTACATCCGGTCAATGAAATCTGCAACAATAATATTGATATAAAAATTAGACCTCATATAGTATCTAAATGCGCCTTTTTAAATAGTATTACAGTCTAAATCTGACAAAATAACAAAAATATTTATGGTACAAGATTTAAATTTTTTATACAATCCATAAAAAACAAGAAAAACTCAGACTTTTTACAGCATGAGCACCCTCATCTCTTGTTATTCTAAATAAAATCTATAATTTTGCAAGCACATTATAATAAACAAGGTTATAAAAAAATAAAAACATGGATAAGAAAAAGACGATAGCAATTGTTGTAGTAGGTGTACTGCTTCTTGGTGGAATCGTATATCTTGGCATAAGCCTTAATAACGAGAAAAAGATAAACAAGGAGATGCAGGAACTTGCTGAGCTGGACAAGAAGGAGATGGAAAACGAATACCAGCGTTTTGCCGATCAGTACAGCGAGATGAAGAATCACATTAACAACGACTCGATTGTATCTCAGCTTACGGAAGAGCAGATGAAGACACAGAAACTTCTTGAAGAACTCCGCCGTGTTAAGAGTACAGATGCTCGTGAAATTACTCGTCTTAAGAAAGAACTTGCCACTATGCGCAAGGTTCTTAGAGCCTATGTCAGAGAAATTGACTCTTTGAACCGTATCAACCAGACACTTACAGAAGAGAATACAAATCTCAAGGGACAGTATAATGCTGCCACACGCCAGATAGCAGGTCTTAATACAGAAAAGGAAAGTCTCTCTGAAAAGGTTGCCATAGCTGCACAGCTTAATGCAAACAACATACAGATGACACCTCTTAACAAGAAGGGCAAGAGAGAAAAGAAAATCAAGAAATGCAAGTCTCTGCAAGTAGACTTTACAGTTGCAAAGAACGTTACAGCATCTAACGGCATCAAGACCTTCTATGTAGTTGTTACTTCTCCTTCAGGAACAGCTCTCAACGGAGGCGGAACATTTGCTTACGAGAATAAAAACCTGACATATACAATGAAGAAGAGCATTGAGTATTCTGGTGAGGAGACAGCAATGAAACTTTATTGGAATGTTTCTCAGTTCCTCGATGCAGGCACATATCATGTAAGCATCTTCTGCGATGGCAACATGATTGGTTCAAAGACCTTCACATTCAAGAAATAAGTACACTATAACAGTTATATAATTAAGCCCCGGATAGTTTCCTATTCGGGGCTTTTCTTTTTATTATTGTTTTCATATTTCTTCGTTACCACTCATCCCGTTTATTGTTATGAGCTTTTGCCTAACCCATTTACGACCTTCCTTTACAAACACTTCATACATAAATTATAAGCGTTCCACATAAGCATATATAAATCCTAATCGCAAGGCAAAAGAAAGGTTGCCCTATTGACCTCCCAACATATCGAAATATTCTATAATTTCCTCCCATGTCTTAAATGTAGGACTGCCAAACTTAACTAACGTTCCCATAAAATTATCGGCAGAAGGAAGCGATGATATGTAATAATCACCCAACAAGAGCTGCGGATGATCAGTAAATATAAGATGATTGTATGCCGGTACATTAATATACTCCTGAGCCCATTCATATATTTCATCCATATATCCGGCAGACTGACAGTTGGCCTTAGCTACGAAATACACATTATACGACTCAATAAGTCTGCGTATAGCCTTGTGCGATGACGAACGCGGTTTTTTGTAATCATCAATAAGAGTGTCGAAAGATATAAACACAACCGGACGCTCGCGTTCCTCCTGACGGTCATCTATCCAGCGTATTACCGGAAGTACAGACTCAGAGAATGAGCGGTCGTTCATTCGGTGTTCGCCATGAAACTTAATTGCCGTGGGATAATGTTCGCAGAACACATCATACGAATTTACCAGATTATCCTCATCGCCGAACATTCCAATAACATGTACATTACGTTCCTCTTCGTTCACGCCGCTAAAACACTTCTCAGTAATATCCTTGTATTCCTTAACAAGCGCCTTGGTTACCATAAAATCCTGTACACCGTCGCGACGCGGATTACTAAACTGCTGAGCACCAACCATGTTATGACTAACCATTGTTTCTCCCATCTTAAATGCAGGATTCACAATAATACGATCGTAACCATAAAGCATCTCAGTGTACATTCCACCCATAGAAGTTCCGATTATAAGGTCTGGATGCTCCTCGTCTAAAGTTTTATGCAGCAGTTCCATTGCCTCTTCAGGATGCAGCGGAAGGTCGGGAGCAACGACTGTTGCCTCAGGAAGATTCTCCTGAATGCGCGTAACGGTACCCGACTGACCAGACGATGCAAAGCCATGCACGTATAATATTTTCTTTCCTTTAAATAAGTCCATTATTGTATACTATTAATTCTATCTGCTTTATATTTAATCAATCTTAGAAGACATCAAATACATGATAAGTATCGCAAAAATACAAAATATTATCAAATGACACAAATAAGATGTCCGATTAATGTACCATCACATTAGCACGATACTGTCGTCATAAGCAGATAAATGCTATAAAAATCACGCGTTTATGCATCATTACCTACTATTTATCAATATTATTCGTTATTTTTGCAGAAGTAATATAAGGTAATAAGATTCAAAACTAACTATCTACACACATGAACAAGCTGTTATTTTTATCCGCAATGTTGGGAATGGCAACATTATCGTTTGCGAACAACGACGATAAAGTTACCGAACCTACTTTCACGGAATGGCACGACCTACAGGTTAACAAGGTTAATAAAGTTCAGGCTCACGCAGCATATTTTGCATACGAGAGTGAGAAAGCAGCCTTAGATGGCAAGTACAGAACATCAGACAACTTTCTTTCTATAGAAGGCAAATGGAAATTCAACTGGGTTAATGATGCCGATATGCGCCCCACAGATTTCTTCACAGAAAATTTTAACGATGAGAAATGGGGAGAGATGAATGTTCCCGGAATATGGGAACTTAACGGATACGGCGACCCTATGTATCTTAACGTAGGATTTCCCTGGCGAGGACATTTCGAGAACAATGCCCCGATGGTTCCTACAAAGGAGAACCATGTCGGCTCTTATCGCAGAACTATAAACATTCCTGATAACTGGGACGGCAAACAGATAATTGCCCACTTCGGTTCTGTAACATCATGTATGTACCTGTGGGTAAACGGTCAGTATGTAGGTTATTCTGAAGACAGTAAGGTAGCTGCCGAATTTGATATAACAAAATATCTGCATAAAGGCGAGAACTTAATAGCATTCCAGGTATTCCGCTGGTGCGACGGTACATACTGCGAGGACCAGGACTTCTGGCGTCTTTCCGGTGTTGCACGAGAGAGTTATCTCTATGCACGCAACAAAAATTATAAGATAGAAGACATCAGAATAACTCCCGACCTCGATGAAAATTACCGCAACGGCAGTCTCAAGATTAATACGAAACACAAAGGCTATGTAGAATTCACTTTGCTGGATGCCGAAGGCAGGACTGTTGCAAAAGCTGCATCAAAGGGCGAAGGCGATGTTATCACAAACATTAATGTAGAGAATCCTCACAAGTGGTCGGCAGAGACTCCTTATCTGTATAAGCTCTTAGCAAAGGTAACCGACAAGAACGGCAGCCTCATCGAAGTCATTCCCTTGAACGTAGGTTTCAGAAAGGTTGAAATCAAGGGTACCGACTACCTGATCAACGGCAAGAGTGTACTCATCAAAGGTGCCGACCGTCATGAGATGGATCCATACGGAGGTTATGTAGTATCTGAGGAGCGCATGATTGAAGACATCAAAATAATGAAACGCTTTAACATCAACGCCGTACGTACAAGCCATTACCCCAACGACCCGCGCTGGTATGAATTATGCGACAAGTACGGTATCTATGTATGTGCCGAAGCTAATCAGGAATCACACGGATTCCAGTACGACGAAAAGACAGCTCCGACGGCAAAACCAATGTTTGCCAGTCAGATAATGATGCGTAATCAGAATAATGTATCAATCTATTTCAACTACCCCAGCGTAGTGTTCTGGTCACTTGGTAACGAGACTTGCGACAGCAAGAACTTCGTAGATGCCTATAACTGGATTAAGTCACAGGACCTCAGCCGTCCCGTTCAGTGGGAACGTGCCATAAAGCGTGCACATACCGACATCTACTGTCCTATGTACATTTCACAGCAGGAATGCATCGACTATGCTCTCAGCGAGGCTCCCGAAGATCAGCGTCCTCTCATCCAGTGCGAATATTCACATGCAATGGGTAACTCTTCTGGAGGATTCAAGGAATACTGGGATGCAGTTCGTAAATATCCTAAGTTCCAGGGCGGATTCATCTGGGACTTTGTTGACCAGGGTCTGCACTGGAAGGACGAGAACGGCACCGACATTTTTGTTTATGGCGGCGACTTCAACGATTATGATCCTTCGGATAATAACTTCTGCTGCAACGGTCTCATCAAGCCCGACCGCAAGCCGAGTCCGCAGATATACGAAGTAGGATATTTCTATCAGAACATCTGGACATCTGCCGATGACATCAGCAACGGCACTGTCAAGGTTTATAATGAGAACTTCTTCCGTGACCTTTCTGCCTACAGACTTATGTGGAACCTTACACAGGACGGAAAGACAGTCCAGAGCGGCAGCATTGACAATCTCGACATTGCACCGCAGCAGACAAAGACATTGAAGCTCGAAGGTCTTGACATAAAGAATCTCGAAGGCGAACTTCTCCTTAACGTTAAATTTGTACTTAAGCAGGCTGAACCTCTGATGGACGAGGGACAGACTGTAGCTTACAATCAGATTATGGTAAAAGAGTACAAGCATCCTGAAATGACATTCGAGAAGACAGGTCGCAAACTTAAGATTAAGGATAAGGACGATAACACTACAATCACCGGACGTGACTTCAAGATAGTATTCGACAACAGCACCGGCATGATATGTGAATACGTAATTAACGGATACAGTGTTCTTTCTGACGAAGGAACCATTCGTCCCAACTTCTGGCGTGCAGTGACCGACAACGACATGGGTGCCGGACTTCAGAAACGCTTTGCCGACTGGTACAATCCAGAAATGAATCTTGTTCTCTATGACATAAAGCGAAACAAGGATAAGAATAACGTAGTAGTAACTACAGGTTTCGATATGCCGATGGTTAAGTCAAGACTAAACATCACTTACACCATAGAAGGCGACGGTACGGTGACAATAAACGAACGTCTGTTTGCAGTACAGGACATCAAGATGGAAGGTATGTTCCGTTTCGGTATGATTATAGAAATGCCAGAATCATCTGACATCAGCGAATATTATGGTCGCGGACCGATAGAGAACTATGCCGACCGCAAGTCATCGCAGAACATAGGCATTTATCGCCAGACTGCCGACGAGCAGGTATTCTCTTACATTCGTCCCCAGGAAAGCGGAACAAAGAGCGACATGCGCTGGTGGAAACAGACAGATGCAGAAGGCAACGGTGTGATGATTACATCCGACAAACATTTCTATGCTTCGGCATCTCAGTATTCTATCGACGACCTTGACGAGGGTATGGAAAAAGACCAGCGTCACACAGAACAGATTGAGAAATGTGGTCACACAAACCTTCTTCTCGACCTCGAACATTACGGCGTAGGCGGTGTAGACAGCTGGAGCCATCGTGCAGAAGCTCTGAGACCATATAGAGTTTACTATGGCGACAAGTCATTCACATTCAGAATAACACCCTTAAAGAACAATTAATATTTATGACAGGCTGCAAAACACAAATGCAGCCTGTTATTTTTACATACAGACATTCTTATTTTATGGTAAAAGCAGTTTTCTTCGACATCGACGGCACTCTGGTAAGTTTTAAGACTCACAAGATTCCCGCATCAACTGTCGAAGCATTGAAAAGAATCAAGGAGAAAGGCATTAAGATTATTATATCTACGGGACGTCCCGTGGCTCTCATCAACAACTTAGATGAGATAAAGGATATGATTAGCGGTTACATTACAAATAACGGTGGTTATTGTTTCGTAGGCGACAAGGTACTTGCATCACACCCCATACCTCTCCGTGACATAAAGACTCTTATGCGCGTTGGCGAGGAACTTAACTTTGCAACTATGATTATCGGCGAACATGACTACATGATTCATAATCCGACGCCGATGGTAGACGAGATATTCGTAAAACTTCTCAATGTACAGGATATAGATTACAGCGTCACGGCCGAAACCGTTCTCAAACAGAATGTCTATCAGCTCACGCCTCTCGTTACTCCTGAGCAGCAGGAAATTCTTATGTCGCAGATGACAGAGAGCATAGCTGCACGATGGCATCCCGACTTTGCCGACGTTACGCACAAGGATGCCGACAAGGGCTCTGCTATGCTTGAGATGTGTAAGAAATTAGACATAAAGCCCGAAGAGACGATTGCCTTCGGTGACGGCGGCAACGACATTACCATCATCAGAGCTGCAGGCATGGGTATTGCAATGGGCAATGCTGGTGATGACGTGAAAGCAGCAGCCGACTTTGTTACGGCATCAATAGATGACGACGGCATTAAGAAGGCTCTTGATATTTTTGTAGCTTAAACAATTTATTTAACATGAACGTAAGGATAGAAGATAGTTGGAAACAACGTTTGCAGGAAGAGTTCGACAAGCCTTATTTTGCAGAGCTTGTCAGGTTTGTAAAGCACGAATACAGCACTCAGCACATACTGCCTCCGGCGAAAAACATCTTCTATCTTTTCGATGTCTGTCCTTTCGATAAGGTAAAGGTCGTAATAATAGGTCAGGACCCTTACCCTACCCCCGGTCAGTATTATGGTGTTTGTTTTTCAGTCCCCGAAGGCGTTGTCATTCCTCCTTCGCTCGAAAACATCTTCCGCGAGATTCATAACGACTTAGGTACGCCTGTACCGCAGTCTGGCAATCTTGACAGATGGGTGGAACAGGGAGTGTTCTCGATGAATGCCGTACTTACCGTCCGTGCTTATCAGAGCGGCTCGCACCGCAACCGCGGATGGGAAACATTTACCGATGCCGTGATAAAGAAACTCAGTGACGAGCGCGAACATCTGGTGTTTATGCTCTGGGGCTCGTATGCCAAGGCTAAGATTCCTTTGATTGACAGCAGCAGACATCTCATACTTACAGCCACACATCCGTCGCCGCGTTCTGCCGATTACGGATTCTTCGGATGCCGTCATTTCAGTAAGGCTAACGAATATCTGCGTTCCAACGGAATTGAAGAGATTAAGTGGTAGGCACTGCCTTGAGCAGCATTTCCTTTGCACGCGCGGAATGTCCTGCCTCCGCCTCCCTGTAAGCCTTATATAATGTCTTTGCCGTGGAGAGATTCTTCCTCACTCCTATTCCGTATTCGTAATAAGTTCCTAAATAATGATACGACATTACGTCGCCATGGAGTGCCGCCCTCAGAAACCATCTGTACGATTTAGAAAAGTCCTGTGCCACGCCTTCGCCATTGTCGTACAGTACGGCTATGTAATACATCGAGCCAGCCGAACCGGTATCGGCACCTTTCTTAAACCAATAGTAAGCTTTCATCGGATCATATTCCACACCCTGACCGTAATAATACCATACACCAACCGTGAAAAATGCCGGTTTATAATTTTTCTGTGCTGCCTTTTCGTACCAGTAGAAAGCCCTGCCGTAATCACGTGCCCCTTCTTCATAATATTCGGCTGCATAACACATGGCATCTGTACTCCCCCTGCGTGCAGCCTCCTCAAAGAGCTGCAAAGCATGCAGAGCGTCTTTCTTCACACCGCTGCCGTCATAATAACACCATGCCAGGTCGCACAATGCAGAGACATCTCCATCCTCTGCCCTCTGCAACAGCTGTCTTGAAAATGTCTGCGCACTTGAACCCAAACACATGAAGGCAGAAACTATCAGGGATATTATAAGTTTCATATTTTTCACTCGTTAAATCTTTCACAAATGTAATTCATTTTAGCGATAAATGCAAGAGTACTTGTTTTACATTTCGTAGCAAACATCACTTTATATCGGCAGACTCTGCATACATGGTATTACAGACTTTCCGAAAAGCTCATTACAACACCATCATTCAAAAAATAATTTATTACATTTGTAGCCGTTAAAAAGGCACATACATACAGATGAACTATCTTGAACTTGTCGGAACGATAATCGGACTTATTTACCTGTGGCTGGAATACAAGGCCAGTGTATGGCTGTGGGCTGCAAGTATCGTAATGCCTGCGGTTTACATCGTAATATATTACAGGGCAGGTCTGTATGCCGACATGGGCATAAACATCTATTACATACTGGCATCTGTTTACGGTGTGGTCTGCTGGCTGCGCGGAAACACCGGCGAGAAGAAAGAACTGCCCGTAACTCACACTCCGAAGCGCCTATATATACCTCTTACCTGTATTGCAGCAATACTTACAGTAATCATAGCACAGATTCTTATCCGTTTCACTGACAGCAACGTTCCGTGGGCTGACGCATTTACCACGGCACTGAGTATAGTGGCTATGTGGATGCTGGCAAAGAAATATGCCGAACAGTGGCTGGCATGGATTCTTGTAGACGTGGTAAGTACGATACTGTATGTATATAAGGGACTTTTCTTTACGTCGGGACTATACTTACTTTACACCGTAATTGCATATATTGGATATCTGAAATGGAAAAGAATGATTGTATGACAGATACAATGGGATTTGATTTCAATCCTGAGGCCGTGATTCTTGGCGGAGATGATTTTCCTTCGCACAGCATCCCTCTCGGCATATTAAGGGGATGCGACAGAATTGTATGCTGTGACGGTGCGGCAAACCAGTGCGAGGAACAAGGTCTCGTTCCGTGGCGTATTGTCGGCGACGGCGACTCCATTTCTCCCGATGTGCGTAGAAAATTCGACAGTATTATAAGAAAGATTCCCGAACAGGAGACAAACGACCAGACTAAGGCTGTAAAATATCTTTCTGAACATGGTGTGCACAGCATAGCCATAGTCGGTGCCACAGGCCGACGTGAGGATCACACCATCGGCAACATCAGTCTGCTGCACGAATATCTTAACATGGATCTGAACGTAAGGATGTATACTGACAGCGGTATGTTCGTGGCTTGTCGCAATGACATGCATTTCAGATGTCCGGAGGGTGCGTCTGTTTCTATTTTCAGTCTTGGAGCAAAGAGGATGCACTCTGAAGGACTTGCATATCAGTTATACGATTTCGACAGGCTGTGGCAGGGCACTCTTAACAATGCCGTGGGCAATAGTTTCTCCATATCATGCAGTGGCGATTACATAGTATTCATTAATTACGAGAATCGTAAGATAAGGGAATAGAGACTTCTGTTCTTTTATATCGCGTCAGGTCTTCAAAAAACGAAATATAATACGGCATCGTTTCACTCTTCTGTGTCATTTATTGCAACTTATTTTATTTACATAAAAGAGAAATGTTACATCTCCCAAACGAGACATAAGATGCAGACTATCTCACATAAGATTGCAGGCAGATACATGTATATCAGTTTGTAAACACACGTGACATAGTTTACAGACTCAGCGTGTCTACATTTCAAATCATTTTACAAGCAGAAACGACCGTCTATCATATTCGTATATTTCGAACCATACATAAAAGTTTTTCATATAACACAAAATGGCAGACTAAAAGATCTTATCATGTTCATTTATTTTGCTTTCCATAATTTCAGACAATGCAGCATTAAATAACACGTCTACAGATTTTTGTTTGCAAAAATTTGTTTATTCGAAAAAAAGCTATACCTTTGCATCCGCTACTAAAAGTACGGGATGTAGCGCAGCTGGTAGCGTACTACGTTCGGGACGTAGGGGTCGCTGGTTCGAGTCCAGTCATCCCGACTTACAAAAAGACATTCGATTTATTTCGGATGTCTTTTTTGTTTTATATTATTTTCAAATCACCTGTATATCACTTATTTATATCCTTCAGTTTGTTTACAAGAGCATCCTTATCTGTCGGAAATAACCTCCATCATAATGATGGAAACATATAATAAACACAACACATAAAATTGATAATGACACCTTAACCTCTTAAATGCTGCTTTCATAGTTTCAAATTTTGTGATTACAATAACAGCCGTCTATATAGTATTTAAATAAAAACAAAAAAGGGCTCAGTAGATAAATCATGGGGATAAATTCTTTCACTTTGGATTATTAC
>JAHHQW010000066.1 GCA_020026195.1 Prevotella sp. | reverse complement strand
CGATTCTATGTTTTATTTTAATTTATCGGTAAAAATTTACCGAAGTATTGTTAAATTAAAACCATGAAAAAGTATTTTG
This sequence comes from Prevotella sp., assembly GCA_020026195.1. Classification (GTDB taxonomy): domain Bacteria; phylum Bacteroidota; class Bacteroidia; order Bacteroidales; family Bacteroidaceae; genus Prevotella. The sequence goes on along the minus strand of JAHHQW010000066.1, from coordinate 10,392 downwards.
CAGAAATGATTGGAACTATGGTTCTGGTCGTTATGGGCTGTGGAGCAGCAATTTTTAACGGAGGCTGTGGAACAGTACCTCAGGTTCTGACCGTTGCTTTTGCATTTGGTCTTTCAGTTGTAGCAATGGCTTATGCCATTGGTGGTGTTTCGGGTTGTCATATCAATCCCGCAGTAACTCTCGGAGTGTGGCTTTCAAAGCGAATGAGCGGAAAAGATGCAGCTATGTATATCCTTTCCCAGGTTGTAGGCGCTTTGATAGGTTCTACTATCCTGTATCTTCTTACTTCAAAGATCTCTATGGATTATGCAACGACCACGGGAGCCAATATGTTAGGCAGTGGCGTTTCTACAATGGGAGGTTTCTTGGCTGAGATGATTTTTACATTCGTTTTCGTACTTGTAGTACTTGGCAGTACAGACGAGAAGAAAGGTGCAGGCAGTCATGCCGGTCTTGCCATCGGACTGTCGCTTGTGCTTATACATATAGTCTGCATACCTATTACGGGAACATCTGTTAATCCGGCACGTTCTATAGGTCCTGCCATTTACCAGGGTGCTGAGGCTATTTCACAGCTGTGGATTTTCATACTGGCGCCATTGCTCGGAGCCGTGATAGCTGCCGGTGCATGGGGCGTAATAGGATGTAATAAAGAAAACTAACTGTTATTCCATTAGAAAAAATAAGGCTGCACTGATTTTTCAGGCAGCCTTATTTTTTTATGCTTATTGGTCGGGATTTTCTTCATATCCCTGTAACTCCTTCGGTAGTCCGCTCATTACGGCTTCGTAGCTCTTTTCAGAAATATACTTTAGGTTTTCCGGTCCTTTCGACTGCGGATATATTACAGGATGAATCTTCAGTGTAAGACTGTGATGACGTACGAACTTCATGTCTCGTGTACGGGGCATTATGTTAAAAGAACCGTCAATTGTCATCGGAACTACAGGCATCTGTAGTTCGTCGGCAAGCATAAATGCACCACGTTTAAAGCTTCCCATGTGTCCGGTAAAGGTGCGTGCACCCTCAGGGAATACCACGAGACCGGTACCGTTGCATAGTGTTGCGCGAGCCTTGTCGTATGTCTCTTTTATCTTTCTCGGACTTCTCTTGTCAACAAAAATCTGATGAGCCTTGGCGCATGCATAGCCCACGAAAGGCATCTTGCGCAGCTGATGCTTCATCATCCATTTAAAGTTGCAGCCGAGGTAACCATATATAAGAAATATGTCGAAGGCTCCCTGATGGTTGGCAACGAATACATACGACTTCTTTTTAGATACATTTTCCCTTCCCTCGACCTTCACGGGGATAAGAAGTAAGAAGAGTACAGCCCTTGCCCACCATTTTCCAGGGTAATATCCCCAGAAGTGGCCATTGCCTATGGTACATCCCAGTGCTGTGACTAAAGATGTTATTATTGTAAGCAGTGCAATCAGAGGCACGGCTATAAGAATTTGGTATATATTATATAAGTATTTCATCTTTGGTATTATTTTTTGTGCAATGTTATCACGGCAATTTCAGGCGTCATGCCTATTCTGAAAGGAACGACACCTCCGATGCCCGTAGATACATATATGGCTCTTTCTCCTTTCTGATAGAAACCTCCCCACTGATCGTATGCCAGCGAAGCCGGCGACCATCCGAAAATCTTAAACTGTCCGCCGTGAGTGTGACCGCTCAGTGTCAGTGCGGCATTTGTCTTAGGCAGAATGTTGCGTTCCCATGCCGTTGGATCGTGCTGTAGCATTACTACGAAATCGTTGTCGTCCGTACCCTTCATAGTTTTGGTGTAGTCGGCTTTTTCAGGGAAAGGCGGCCTTCCGTCGTTTTCAGTACCTGCAATTACGATACTGTCGGCACCTCTTTTTATCTTAACGTTCTCGTTGAGCAGCAGATGCCATCCGAACTTTTTATGCATGCGCACGTGTTCGGCATTGTTCTTTGTCTTTATCTCTTCGGGTGCCGATATATATTCTGAATAGTCGTGATTGCCTAAGATAGAATATACACCGTCTTTGGCACTGAGTCGTCCGTAAATATTAACCAGCGGATACAGTTCTGATGGCTGCTTGTTCTGCAAATCGCCCGTAAATACAATCATGTCACCATGCTGTGCATTGATACTGTCAATAAAATTACTGAGCAGCAGGGTGTCGTTTCCTGTAAACGAACCCGAATGAGAATCCGTAAACTGTACTATCCGGTAACCGTCGAATGCCTCTGGCAGCTTGTCGGAGTAATAGTCTATGTGGCTTACCTCAAGATCTCTTACACCTAAAGTACTGCCGTAGATAAGTGTCGTTATGGTAATGAATCCGCATACCAGACCTATGACATTACCGAGATTCAGCCGTGTGTGTCTCCATTTGCATATCCGCCATCCGATAAACGAGAATATCATGAACAAAACTTTCGGAGCCACGATAAGTCCTAATAAGAACAGATAGACATTGATTACTATCATGTTAGTAGGAACAAAATCTTTCTCAAACGTAAGTTTTATAGTGTAGGCAATCATCAGAATGCCAGGAAGCCACCACAGAAGACGATGCCGCCATGTGTATTTAGACCGATGACGCAGATAATGTGTATCGATGTAAAAGTCGGGCAGTATCGTAAGAATTATGATGATTATAAAAATTCTTGCTATCATTTATCTGAATCTTATTTCTTCTCCTCTTACGTCGTCGTTAATTTTACCATTGTCGTAAACATGCTTTCCGTTACAGAATGTATGAACAACTTTCCATGACAGTCTGCTTCCTGCAAGAGGTGTCCATCCGCACTTGCTCACAACCATATCGTTCGTAACCTCGTAAGGCTCGCATCTTTTCACGATGGCTATATCAGCTTTGTAACCTTCCTTAAGGAAACCACGTTCGCGTACTTCAAATAATTTTGCGGGGTTGTTGCACATAAGTTCCGCTACGCGTTCTATCGGCAGTATGCCCTGATCGGAAAGAGTAAGCATTGTGCATAAAGAGAACTGTACCATAGGCATTCCCGATACAGCCTTTGCGCATCCTCCTTCTTTCTGGCTCAGCAGATGTGGGGCATGGTCTGTAGCTACGGTGTAAATGCTACCGTCTGTAAGTCCCCTGCGGATTCTGTCGCGGTCGGCAGATGTCTTGACCGAAGGATTACACTTTATGAGAGTTCCGAGCGTATCGTAACTGCTGTTGTCGAACATCAGGTGTGCTATTACAGCCTCACCGCTGATATTGTCGCCGGCATTATTTATCATTTCTATCTCGCGTGCGGTCGTAATGTGTGCTATGTGCAGACGAGTGTTGTATTTCTGTGCGAGTTTTATTGCAAGTTCTGTTGAACGTACACACGCCTCTTCCGATCTGATTTTGTAATGCTGAGATATGTCAGGGTCTTCACCATAGAGCTTCTTTGCCTCGGCCATGTTGCTGTTTATCAGCTGAGTGTCCTCGCAGTGAGTCATTACTGGCATTGGAGAATTCTTAAATATATTCTCTAAAGCTTCTGTCCTGTCTACCAGCATATTGCCGGTTGAGGCTCCCATGAACAACTTTATGCCTGGAATGCGATGGACGTCGAGACTGTCAAACATATTATAGTTGCTGTTGGTTGCGCCGAAGAAGAACGAATAGTTTACGCGGCTTTCAGCAGCTCCTCTTCTGAATTTGTCTTCAAGGTTCTCTAAATTAATTGTTGCAGGCGACGTGTTTGGCATGTCGAAGAAAGATGTTACTCCTCCGGCAGCTGCTGCACGGCTCTCGCTACGGATGTCGGCCTTTTCTGTCATTCCCGGTTCGCGGAAATGTACATGCTCGTCTATTACTCCGGGAAAAACAAAACACCCCGAAGCATCGATTGTTCTATCGAAGTGCTCGCAGGGTGTTTCATTTTCGTATATCGTTTCGATAACGTCGTCGTTGATAATTATCGAACCCTTATAAACTCTTTTGCCGTCTACTATTGTTGATCCGAAAATTAGTGTTCTCATCTTTATCAGGGGTTGCTTTGATCATTTTCTCCAGACTGTCCGGCTGAAGGAGTCCTCATGCCGTTTAGTATTTCCTGGTTCTTCTGTGCTTCTGCATAGAAGTCTTTTACAAAAACATCATTTTTAAATTTATTAGTAGCTTCTGCCATTATCTCTTCTGTCCAAGAGTCTAATATTGGTGCAGGATACTGCTTGCTTACAATCATCTTGAATATTGTCGGGCCGAGGATGTTGTCATAATTCGCCTTAATGAAGTTAGTGACAATTCCAGCCTGTTCTTTATTCATTTCTATTAATTCGTTTCTCAGCGAATCATCTACAGCGTCAATGTCGAGTCCTTCCATGATGGCTTCGTTACGTCTGTTGATAATTTCCTCGGTTCTGTATGCAAAACCGTCCATAATCTGGAAGAAATTTGTAAGAGAATCATTAGGTGCGGTTCCGTTTACCTTTGTCTCTTTTCTATTTATCTTGATGCTTATGTTGGAGTTGTCAAGAATAAAAATGATCTTGTGCTCGTCGTCGATAAAAACTTCCGCAAGTCTTGTTGTGTCTACGCTGCCGTTGAAATTAAATGTACCGTGAACAACTTCGCAAGAATCTATAATCTTTTCTTCGTTATTTTCGCTTATCTTAAGGTATAGTTTCTTACCGTCAATTGGAGGCATGTCTGAACTTCCACTGACTTTGAATGTTTTTCCGCACGATGATAATGTTATTACAGCAACAAATAGAAGTAGAATTTTTTTCATAAATAGTTTTCATCAAGTTCCGCTTGCAAAGTTAATGCCTATAATTTTTCTTCTGAAATAATAATGGTTCGTTTATGTTAAACTAATTGCTTTTTTAATTATTTTTAGCACCCTTGCGTAACACATGCTCTATTCTGTGTGTAGAATACAGTTCCAAAACTGAAGCTGTCAGCAAGAGTACCACCCAGTTGTTATGGATGTACTGCATGTAATATATGTATCCGTTTTCGGGCCAAAAGCTGATGAATGAAGAAATTAGAAATCCGTATGTGTTTTCTACAAACATCACTGCTGCTAACATAAAGCAGATGTCTCCTGCAATCATAATTCTTCTAAGACGGCGTAACGTAAAGTCGGTGCCTTCGTATCTTTGTCTCAGCTGCATGGTAGAGAAACATGTCGCTCCAATGAGAAAAATCCATGGAGCAAGCTTTTCTACTTCGAAGAACCGGAGGGCAACGCCTGCTACCATTAATACTGCACCTAAAAGAAATACTGCACTCTCTAAAGTGTTAAGTTGTTTTATCATTTTTCTTGTCGTTTCTATTTGTCGTCACTTAATACAAAAATATCTTCATCGGCTTCTTTCATAAAATACTTTCTTCTGGCTATGCTGCGCATGGCTTTCGGATCAGTATCTATGGCATCGAGTATCTTCATGTTGTTGGCATGCATGTCGTTGTATCTGTCAATCTCGTCCATTATGGCCTGCTGACGCTGCATGTTCTGGTAACGAACATACCAGCTGTTACCATCTAAGAGTCCGACATATAAAAAACCGAGGACTATAATTATCAGATATTTAAAGCGTTTTACAGTACGCCAGAATGTAGAAATGTATTTCATTACCCCAATGCTTTTGTGCGCAAAGATAGGTATTTAATTTGATATGTGATTATCACTAAATCATAAATAATGATAATATCATATCGTTTATCGATTAAATTTCTTATTTTTGCACTAAAATGTAACATCAGATGAATGAATATATAGTTTCAGCGCGTAAATATCGTCCGATGACATTCGATGATGTTGTTGGGCAGAAGGCGCTTACTGCTACGTTGAAAAATTCTGTTATCAGTGGAAAACTGGCTCATGCTTATTTGTTCTGCGGACCAAGAGGTGTCGGCAAGACAACCTGTGCACGCATTTTTGCAAAAGCAATAAACTGTGACAGTCCTACGTCAGAAGGAGAGGCATGTAACCATTGCGAAAGCTGCGAAGCCTTTAACGAACAGAGATCTTTTAATATATTTGAACTTGATGCTGCCAGCAATAACAAGGTGGAAGACATCAAGCAACTTATGCAGCAGACGCAGATACCGCCACAGTTTGGAAAATATAAGGTGTTCATCATCGACGAGGTTCACATGCTGTCTCCCGCAGCTTTCAATGCTTTTCTTAAGACATTGGAGGAACCGCCTTCGCATGTTATATTTATTCTCGCTACTACAGAGAAACATAAAATTCTTCCTACCATTCTTTCCAGATGCCAGATTTACGACTTTGAACGTATAACGGTGTCGCAGATTATAGATCATCTAAAGATGGTGGCTTCGAAAGAAAATGTTACTTATGATGAAGAGTCGCTTGCCGTCATTGCTGAGAAGGCGGACGGAGGAATGCGAGATGCTCTTTCTATATTCGATCAGGCGGTTAGTTTCTGTCGCGGTAACCTTACATACAAAAAGGTCATAGAAGATCTTAATGTGCTTGACAGTGAGTATTATTTTAAGATAATAGATTATAGTCTTGAGAATAAGGTAAGCGAGATAATGCTTCTTTTAAACGATGCCATACGTAAGGGTTTTGATGGAGGACTCCTGATAAACGGACTTGCCGCACATGTACGAAATGTACTTATGGCTAAGGATGTATCTACATTACCATTGCTCGAAACAGGCGAAAGACAGACTGTTCAGTTTAAGGAACAGGCTGCAAAGTGTCCGGTTAAGTTCTTGTACAGAGCTCTCAAAATCCTTAACCAGTGTGATGTCAATTACAGACAGAGCGGTAACAAACGACTTTTGGTTGAGCTTACTCTGATAGAAGTGGCACAGATTACCATGCCTGATGATGGTGACGGTGGTGGGCGTAAGCCCATAAAGAGACTAAAAAAAATATTTAAGTTCTTGATGAACGCTGCCGCAGTTGAAACAACTGAAGTTCCTGTGGCAAAGAAAGAAGAGAAGGAGGAAAATGAAAAGATAGACGAAACTCTGCATAATGATGTTGTAAGTGAGGTTGCGGAAATTCAGCCTGTGGCAGAAACTGTTTCTAAACCTTCTATCAAGTTGGATTCATTAGGCGTGACGTTTGGTAATCTCAGAGGTGGTAAAGGTAAGGTTGTACACGATACCGTCAAAGAAGAGAAAAATAGCGAGGACACCAAATTTACCGACGAGGAACTTCAGCGCGAATGGCAGATGATGTGTAACCGTATGCCGCGTACCATGGTGGGAACGGCTCGCAGAATGAAAAACATGCGACCTGTAATCACTGATTATCCTAATATCGAACTGGTGGTTGATAATAAGCTGCTGTTCGAAGAAATGATAAAAATAAAAGGACGTATCAATGCTACGTTGGTAAAAGCACTGCATAACGGAAACTTAATGATAGATCTTCGTCTTGCAAGTGAAGAAGAGGTGGGCAGAGTTCTTACGGACAGAGAAATGTACGAAGAAATGCTTGAAGAAAATTCGGCAGTGAAGAAACTAAATGAACTGTTCAATCTTGTAATAGGTTAAAACATGCTCCTTTATGTATATTTTATGTAAGTATTCTGAAGTCTCCATATTTATGCAACGAAAATTTGTGCGATAAAAATAAATTTGATTAAATTTGCCATCAATTAAATACATATATTATAATGAATAAGAGCGATTGTATTGTCATTATTCCGACATATAATGAAAAAGAGAATATCGAAAAAATAATACGTGCGGTGTTCTCACTGCAGAAATGTTTTCATATTCTTGTAATCGATGACGGCAGCCCTGATGGTACGGCCTCAATCGTTCATAATCTTATAAAGACTGAATTTGGCGACCGCCTTTTTATTATAGAACGTAGTGGAAAATTAGGTCTCGGCACTGCTTATATCACAGGCTTTAAATGGGCTCTTGAAAGAGATTACGAATATGTGTTCGAGATGGATGCTGATTTCAGCCATGATCCTAAAGACCTTCCGCGTCTTTATGCTGCATGCCATGATGACGGATACGATTTGGCAGTAGGTTCGCGTTATGTAAGTGGAGTGAATGTCGTGAACTGGCCTATGGGACGAGTGCTAATGAGTTATTTTGCATCTAAATATGTTCGTTTCATAACAGGTTTCAAGGTAAATGACACGACAGCAGGATTTAAATGTTATAAGCGCAGGGTGCTCGAAACGATAGAACTTGATAAAATACGTTTCAAAGGATATGCCTTCCAGATAGAAATGAAGTTTACAGCTTATAAAATAGGTTTCAAGATTAAAGAGGTGCCGGTGATTTTTATAAACAGAAGGGAAGGAACGTCAAAGATGAGCGGAGGTATATTTGGAGAGGCTTTCTTCGGCGTTATGCGTCTGCGACTTGACGGTTGGATGAGAAAATATCCAAAGATTAAATAAATACTTTGCGAGTTATTAGGTGATTGTCTGTATTTTGTCATAGTTAGAATGGATGTATTCGAACGAATAATTTTTATCTAACTGATGTTTATATTTTAGCAAATCTGATAAATCTTTCCTTTTAATCATAATAAACCCCGAAAGTTTCTAATCTGACTTTCGGGGTTTATCATTATTTGATACCTCTTTTATTTAGAGCTTCGGTATATTTTTTTGCATTCTGTTTGTGTTCTGCATACGTTACAGCAAAATTGTGAGTTCCGCTAAAATCTTCTTTAGCACACATGTATAGATAATCATGTTTTACCATATTCAGAACAGCGTCAATTCCGGCTATGGAAGGAATCCTTATAGGTCCGGGTGGTAATCCTGTATATTTATATGTGTTGTACGGACTATCTGCGGTAAGCATCTTATGGTATATTCTGCGTGCTTCAAAGTCTTTTAATGCAAATTTTACTGTCGGATCAGCTTGTAACGGCATGTCTTGTTTCAGACGGTTGTAATACATTCCGGCAATCATTGGCTTTTCTTCATTGTTGGCTGTCTCTTCGTCAACAATACTTGCAAGAGTCATAACTTCTGTTTCTGTCAGATTGAGGACTTCGGCCTTTTTCTTCCTTTCATCGTTCCAGAAAGTGCGGCTTTCTTTCTGCATCCTTTCAAGAAGGTCTTCCATCGGAATATTCCAATAAAAATCGTATGTGTTAGGAACAAACATGCATATAACAGTGCATGTGTCGTAGCCATATTTTGAACAGATGACGGAATCTTTCAGAGCATTTGTAATCTCTGCGCTGTCAACCATTAGTTTGTCCGACAACTTCGCAGAAAGCTTTTCTATGGTTCTGACTGTCGGAATTGTGAGTCTTACGGGGTCTTGCATGCCGCTCTTTAAATGCTTCAATACGGTTATCGCGCATTCTCCAGGTTTAATCTTGAAACGACCGGTACGGATTTTATCGGTGTAATCAAAATGACGTGCAAGAGTCTTAAATCCTTTTAAGGCGGTGGGGTTGGATATAGGTTCTAATTTTGTGTAAACTGAATCTATGTCGTCATCTCTGTCTATATACAGGTACTCGGCCTTGCCGGTGTTGTTCATACCGGTAAAGAAATAGATGTAAACCAACGAAACTATCACTAACAGACATATAACTGTAGTTATAATGTATCGTTTTGCATTTATATGGCTCATATTTGTATGTATGCTATTTTTATGACAAAATTAAATCTTTTTTTTTAGAAAATAGAAAAGTTGCTGATGTTTTTGGCTGTGTTGCTTATTTATCCTACTTTTGCGGGCAAAAAGAAATGAAAGAATATAAAACTTATATTTTTGATCTTGACGGTACTCTTTTAGCTTCGCTCGAAGACTTAAAGACAAGTACAAATTATGCTCTGCGTATGTTTAATATGCCGGAACATTCTCTCGAAGATATTAGAAAATTTGTTGGTAATGGTGTAAAGAAACTTATAGAAAGAGCTGTTCCCGACGGACTTGATAATCCTAAATTTGAGGATGTGTATAAAGTTTTTCGTGAACATTATATGCAGCATAATCTTGACAAGACTGCTCCTTATCCGGGTATAATTGAACTTCTTGCAGAATTAAAACGTCAGGGAAAGAATATGGCTGTTGTAAGTAATAAATTTTATCCTGCAACAAAGAGTCTTGTAAAACATTTCTTTGGTGATTATATTGATGTGGCTATCGGTGAACGTGAGGATATACGTAAAAAGCCTGCTCCTGATACTGTCTTTGAAGCTTTCAGACAGCTGGGCGTGAGCAAGGAAAATGCAGTTTATGTAGGCGATAGTGATGTGGATTACAAAACTGCTGTGAATTCAGGTCTGCCTTGTATAAGTGTTTTATGGGGATTCAGAGATAAACAGTTCTTAGAGTCTGTTGGGGCTGATACATTTGTAAATCATCCTTCTGAAATTCTCGATTACGATAAGTAAAATTTTTATATTATTAGATACAATAGTTCGTTAAAAAATCGCCACGCCTAAGCGGCTCTGGCAGTAAATAAAAT
>JAHHQW010000065.1 GCA_020026195.1 Prevotella sp. | reverse complement strand
AGTATGAACAATAGATGAAACAATTATCATATCAAACAATGAACGTTAGGGGGCAGCTCTATGATTTGTCGCACCCTTCTGTCATGGGTATAATAAACATAACTCCCGATTCTTTCTTTGCCGGCAGTCGCAAACAGACAGAGATTGAAATTGCCACACGCGCCAGCCAGATTATTGCCGAAGGCGGAAGCATTATAGATGTCGGAGCATTCTCAACACGTCCCGGTGCCGCACAGGTCAGCGAGGAAGAAGAAATGCACAGACTGCGTAATGCCCTGTCGATAATACGCAGGGAACAGCCAGATGCAATACTCTCAATAGATACGTTCCGTCCCGACGTAGCAAAGATGTGCGTGGAGGAATATGGAGCTGACATCATAAATGATGTTTCTGAAGGCGGCATAACAGGTGTGGTAAACACTCCTCTTGAGAAAGAAGAAGGAGAGTATCCGGCAATATTCCGCATGGTGGCAGAACTCGGCGTGCCTTATATCCTAATGTCGGTGCAGAAAGACGCACAGACAATGATGAAGGCCTTTGCCAAAGAAGTGCAGCAGCTTAGAGACCTCGGAGTAAAGGACATAATTCTTGATCCTGGATTTGGTTTTGGCAAGACACTCGACGATAACTATCGTCTTGTGGCAGAAATGGATATGCTGCAGGAAATGAATCTGCCCGTACTGGTAGGAGTGTCACGCAAGTCGATGATGTTCAAACTCCTTGAAACTACTCCCGACAAGGTGCTCAATGCCACTACGGTGCTCAATACGATGCTTCTGCAGAAAGGTGCATCTATATTAAGGGTTCACGACGTAAAGGAAGCCGTTGAAACCATAAAATTATTTAATGAAGTTCAGAAATATGCTTGATATAGGAATTAAAGATTTTATTGATGTATTCCTTGTGGCGCTGATGATTTATTACATCTACCGCCTGATGAAGGAGTCACGTTCGCTGAACGTATTTATCGGAATCATCGTATTTGTAGCTATATGGCTGTTCGTGAGTCAGATTCTTGAAATGAAACTTCTTGGCTCTATCATGGACAAACTGGTAAACGTGGGCGTTATAGCCTTAATCATTCTTTTCCAGAACGAAATACGAAAGTTCCTGTATAACCTTGGTGCACACCGCCGCATAAAGCGTATTATGAGTTTCTTTAAGCGCGAGAACAGCGAGGGTAAGGAGAAAAAAGAGGATAAGGAAACCATCATGCCTATTGTTATGGCGTGCATGAGCATGAGCAGTGGCAAGGTGGGTGCCCTGATAGTAATAGAACGTATCGTGCCGCTCGATGAGACCGTGGAAACCGGTGACGTAATTGATGCTAAGATTAATCAGCGACTGATAGAGAACATCTTCTTTAAGAATTCTCCGCTGCACGACGGTGCCATGATTATTTCAAAGAAACGTATCAAGGCCGCGGGCTGTATACTTCCTGTATCGCACAACTTTGACATTCCGAAACAGTTCGGACTTCGCCATCGCGCTGCAATGGGTATTTCGCAGACTTCAGATGCCATAGCAGTAGTAGTTTCTGAAGAGACTGGCGGTATAACCGTAGCAATAAAGGGTAAGTATCATGTCGGACTTACGGCAGAACAGCTTGGTAAGCTGCTGGCACAGGAAATGTTGTAAAATTAATTAATATATAATAAGATGAAAAAGGTATTATTTTTTGTAGCATCGCTACTGATTGTTACAGCTTGTAACAACACAAACAATGATAAGGTAAGCAGTGAAACTGACAGAGTACAGATAGTAGACGATACAAGTGCATGTGAGGAAGACAGTGTATGTGACGACAATCATTGCGAAGAAGAATGTGATGCTGACAGAGAATGCGACAAACATCACGACCGTCATTCGGATTGTGAAGAAGGACGTCACCACAATTCAGAACATTGCGACGACAGATGCTAAACAGAGTAGGAGACCGGAAGAGTACATATATAATATAGGTGCGGAAATATGCTGACACAGACGGCATATATGGTAAAAACATCAAATATTACAATCTTTACTGACTTTTTTCGGAATATTATTCTTACTTTTGCATTCGTTAATTCGAAAAAACACAAACAAAATATAATTACTATGGATTTAGTACAGCAGATTATTGAACGCGCTAAGAGTAACAAACAGCGCATTGTTCTCCCCGAAGCCACCGAGGAGCGTACATTAACAGCAGCCGACCGTGTGCTCGCTGACGGTGTGGCAGACATCATCCTTATTGGTAATCCTTCGGAAATCAAGGCTCTCGCTGAGAAACTTGGTCTTAAGAACATCGACAAGGCTACAATCATAGATCCTGAAAACTGCCCCAAGAGCGAAGAGTATGCTGCTCTTCTCGCTGAACTCAGAAAGAAAAAAGGTATGACAATCGAGCAGGCTCGCGTTCAGCTTAAGAACCCCCTCTATCTCGGCTGTATGATTATAAAGACTGGTGATGCTGACGGTCAGATCTCTGGTGCTCTCAGCACAACAGGTGATACACTGCGTCCTGCATTGCAGATTATCAAGTGTGCTCCCGGCGTAACATGCGTCAGCGGTGCTATGCTTCTCGTTACAAAGCATAAGGAAATGGGTGAGGACGGTGTTCTCGTTGTTGGTGACGTTGCCGTAACTCCTGTTCCCGATACAGACCAGCTCGCTCAGATTGCAGTCTGCACAGCAGAAACAGCAAAGAGCGTTGCAGGTTTCAAAGAACCGAGAGTTGCTATGCTTAGCTTCTCAACAAAGGGTTCTGCTTCTCACGAAGTAGTAGACAAGGTCGTTGAGGCTACAAAACTTGCTAAGGAACGTGCTCCGCAGCTCGTTATCGATGGCGAAATGCAGTCTGATGCTGCTCTTGTTCCTTCTGTAGCTGCAAAGAAGGCTCCCGGAAGCAACGTTGCTGGTAAGGCTAATGTCCTCGTATTCCCGAACCTCGAAGTAGGTAACATTTCATATAAGATGGTACAGCGCTTAGGCGATGCAGAAGCTATCGGTCCCGTTCTTCAGGGTATTGCACGTCCTGTAAACGACCTCAGCCGTGGTTGTTCAGTAGACGACATCTATAAACTGGTTGCCATCACAGCATGTCAGGCTCAGCAGGCTAAAGCAAACAAATAAACTAACCTTTTAAACAGACATACAAAAATGAAAATATTAGTATTAAACTGTGGTAGCTCGTCAATCAAGTATGCCCTCTATGACATGGACACAAAGAAAGTTTTGGCTCAGGGCGGTGCAGAACGCGTAGGTCTTGACGGTGCTTTCGTTAAGGTTAAACTTGCTGATGGTTCAAAGAGACAGATCATGCACGACATCCCCGAGCATACAGAGGGTGTTAACTTTATATTCTCACTCCTTACAGACCCCGAGATTGGTGCAATTAAGGATCTTAAGGAAATTGACGCTGTAGGTCACCGTATGGTACATGGTGGCGAGAAGTTCAACAAGAGTGTCATCATCAACGACGAAGTTCTCGAAGTATTCAAGAGCTGCTTCGTTCTTGCTCCTCTGCACAATCCCGCTAACTTGAAGGGTGTCGAGGCTGTTTCTAAGCTCCTTCCGGGTGTTCCCCAGGTAGGTGTATTCGATACAGCATTCCACCAGACAATGCCTAAGTACTCATATCTTTACCCGCTGCCTTACGAGGCTTACGAAAAGTATGGTGTACGTCGTTACGGTTTCCACGGAACAAGCCATCGCTATGTATCACACCGTGTTTGTGAATTCCTTGGCGTAGACTACGACAAGCAGCGTATCATCACTTGCCATATCGGTAACGGTGCTTCTATCGCAGCTGTTAAGAATGGTAAGGTTCTCGATACTTCTATGGGTCTTACTCCTCTGGAAGGTGTCATGATGGGTACACGTTGTGGTGACATTGACCCGCAGGCTATTACATTCCTTGCTGAGAAGATGAACCTCACACCTGAGGAGGCTTCTGCAATGATGAACAAGAAGAGCGGTGTGCTCGGCATTTCTGGCATTTCTTCAGATATGCGCGAAATCGAAGCTGCTGTAGAGGCAGGTAACGAACGTGCTATCCTCGCAATGCAGATGTACGACTATCGTATAAAGAAGTATGTAGGTGCTTATGCTGCTGCTATGGGCGGATGCGATATCATCGTATTCACAGCAGGTGTAGGCGAGAACCAGACTTCTACACGTGAGAATGTATGTAAGGATATGGAATGGATGGGTGTTAAGCTCAATAACGAACTGAACGCTACAATCCATGGTAAGGAAGCTGTCATCTCTGCTCCTGACTCTAAGGTTAAGGTTGTAGTTGTTCCTACAGACGAGGAACTCATGATCGCTACAGATACAATGAATCTTCTTAAGAAGTAATTCTTAAAATAAAGATATCCATTTGGAAACGGACATCACGGAACTTATGTTTCGGATGTCCGTTTTTTGTGTCTTGTAACTCGTAATAAGTGCTCCTTATCATGTAATAACTGCGTGTTTTGGCTTAAAAAACACTTTAATACAAAATATTCGTACTAAAGTGTAAAATATATTGCTATTCTTTTGGCGTTTACTGAAAAATACTATACCTTTGCAAACGCAATTCAAAAATGCGCCTGTAGCTCAGTTGGTAGAGCATCTGACTCTTAATCAGAGGGTCCAGGGTTCGAACCCCTGCAGACGTACTAAAAACGATTAGACTTTGGTTTAATCGTTTTTTTTTATGTGCTTACTTCTGCAATAATAATGTAGGGTGCAGTTGTTGAAAATAAAAGAGGCAGATGTTATTTAACGTCTGCCTCTGCTGTATAGTCAAATATGTTTGACGAATATTTCTTAAGTTCTTTTTCGAACTCTTTTTCTTTGCCGCCTGTATACTTATTGACAAGGTCATGAAAGCGACTGCTGTGGTTCATCTCTTTTAGATGACAGAGTTCGTGAATTATAACGAAGTCTCTGATATGTTCGGGCAAGAATATGAGATATGCCGAAAGGTTTATGTTCTTACGACTGGAGCAGCTGCCCCATTTACTCTTTTCTATCTTTGTCTTAACCGAGTTTACTTCAAATCCAAACTCTTTTGCAAGCTGCATTGTCCTTTCTCTTAAGGGTTCGTTTGCAACGTTGCGTATCAGTTTGTTTATGGCATTGAGCATGTGTTCCTGTGTTTCCTCGTCTGTTAGGTCTGCCTTACTGTTGCATCGCATCGTAAACTTGTAGGGCATCACGCTGCTCTCCGCTTTAATAGTGAACAGAAGTCTTTTTATGGCATCGTCTCTGCGAATGCTTAATGAGAAATATCTGTTACGTAATCTAAAGTCCTCGTTTATCAGCTTCTTTTTCGATTTCAGTGACTGCTGCTCTTTCAATATTGCCTCGCGATTTTGTTCTATTAGTTTAAGAATCTGTTTGTCGCTCGTGTAATAATCGGCAGAAACTAAAAGTCCGTCGGTCTTAATCCTTATACGTATGCTTCGTGCATCGTGCCGGCGCCTTATGGTAACTGTCCCGAATGGCTCGCACTGAAAAGTGTCCATCTTGTTATTTCACAATCTTGTTATCTTTGGGGAACACTACTGTGGGTTTGAATGTCTTGGCTTCTTCGAAATCCATCAGTGCGTACGAAATGATAATGACTGTGTCGCCGGGCATGCACTTGCGTGCTGCTGCACCATTAAGACAGATACATCCTGAGCCTCTTTCGCCCTTGATTATATATGTCTCGATGCGCTCGCCGTTATTGTTGTTAACAATCTGTACTTTCTCGCCTGCAATCATGTTTGCTGCATCAAGCAAGTCTTCATCGATTGTGATGCTTCCCATGTAATTAAGGTTAGCTTCGGTGACTTTTACACAGTGCAGTTTTGATTTTAATACTTCGATCATCATTGTTGCAGTTCCTTATTTTGTTTCGGGTGATTTGTACTTGATATGGTCAATGAGTCTGATAGGAGTCTTACCGCAATATACAGTTATACAGCCTACGATGTAATCACTGTCTTCCCAGTTCTCTACATCTGTAAGAGTGTTGCCATTTACAATTGCAAAGTATTCGACATCCAGACCTTCTGTAGCATTAATCTCTTTTACTACATAGTCGTGAGTCTCTTTCAGACTGTGAGACTTAGCATATTCGAGACTGTTCTTGAGTGCCTTGAAAATATTTGGTGCTATTGCGCGTTCGTCTTTGCTGAGAAGAGTGTTTCGAGAACTCTTTGCAAGTCCGTCTTCTTCTCTTACGATAGGACATTCAACAATGTTCACCTTTATTCCTAAATACTTTACCATGGCTTTTACAACGGCAATCTGCTGCCAGTCTTTCTCGCCAAAATAAGCATTTGTAGGACGTACTATGTAGAAAAGACGACTAACAACCTGACATACTCCATTGAAGTGTCCGGGACGGTGTGCACCTTCCATGACTGTTGTCACGGGCGGAAATTCAAAATGACGGGTATCGGGAGTGGGATACATGTCTTCTACGTTAGGAGCAAATACAAAGTCAGCACCTACACTTTCAAGAAGAGCACAGTCTTTCTCTAAGTTACGCGGGTAAGTCTTAAGATCGTTTTTGTCGTTAAACTGAGTAGGGTTGACAAAAACCGAAACTACGGTTATGGCATTGTCCTTTACACTTTTCTTTACTAATGATGCATGACCTTCATGAAGGGCACCCATCGTGGGTACAAGTCCGATTGTACAGCCTTCCTTATGAGCTTCGAACAACTCGTTCTGAAGGTCGGCTATTTTATGAAATACTTTCATCTTATATTAAACGTTTAACGTCTTATTGTTCGGACGTGCAAAGTAACAACATTTTTCTTTAATAAAGAAGAGATAACGTCAAAAATGTGATTATTGCTATGTTTATCAGGTATTTTATATAAAATGTTCAATAATAAGATATTTTTTTGTATCTTTGCATAAGATAAATTTAAGAAATATGAAAGCCAAAAAGATTTTGTTCGTCAATCAAGAGATAACACCTTACTTGCCGGAGAGTGAAATGTCGCTTATTGGTAAGAACCTGTCAGAAACCATGCAGGAAGAAAAACATGAAATTCGCACTTTCATGCCTAAATGGGGAACTATCAACGAGCGTAGGGGACAGTTACACGAGGTTATTCGTCTTTCTGGTATGAATTTAATAATCGATGACACCGATCATCCTCTTATTATTAAGGTTGCTTCAATTCCTACATCCAGAATACAGGTCTATTTTATAGATAACGATGATTATTTTTCTAAGCGTCAGATGTTAGAGAATGAACAGGGTGAGGAATATCCGGATAATGGTGAACGTGCTATTTTCTTTGCACGCGGTGTGCTCGAGACTGTAAAGAAACTGCGCTGGGTTCCGGATGTCGTTCACTGTCAGGGATGGATGAGTGCAGTCGTTCCTTTCTATATTAAGACGGCATATAAGGATGAGCCTTCGTTTGCAAACACCAAGGTGGTATCTTCTCTTTTCCAGAATAGATTTAAGGGCGATTTTGGCAATAACTTCAAACGCTGTGTTGAGTTCAGGGATGCCAAGTCTTCGCTTCTTGACGGATATGACGAGAAATTTGACTTCGTCGAATTGGGTAAGATGGCGATAGATTATTCTGACGGCGTAGTAGAGGCTGGCGAGAATGTTAATCCTGTCCTGCTACAGTATGCAAAAGATAAAAATCTGCCATTACTCAACTATCCGGGAAAGGATGTCGTAAAGACCGTATATTCTGAGTTCTACGATAAAATATATGGTGAAGATAGTTGCGAATAACTATTTTTCTCTTATCTTTGCAGCAAATTAATTTGCATAAAGGTAAAAAATAAATGAAAATAAGGATTTTAGCAGCATTTATACTTGCCTCTCTTTTATTTGCAGCATGCGATGATACTACCGATTCTATAGGATCGTCGCTTACTGCTGATGAGGACAAGGTCTTGGTGAAAACAGACAGTTTTTATGTTGCCACACGAACAATTATTGCCGATTCTGTATTGTCAAGAAGTGTAATCGGCAGTCTCGGAAAGGTTAAGGATCCTGAGACAGGAGCTTACCTTACAGCCAACTATATGACTCAGTTCGGTACTCTTTCCAATTATAAACTTCCCGATGCCAAGTATATTCTTAGTATGCAGGATGGAAATGTTGTGGCCGATTCTTGTGACATTCGTCTTTTCTTCGATAAATATTATGGCGATACACTTAGCGTCATGAAAATGACTGCAAGTGAAATGGCTAGACCGATGAAAGAAAATGTGAACTATTATTCAAACTTTGATCCTGCTAAGGAAGGCTTTTTAAGAGAGAATGGATTAAAGAAAAATAAGAGTTATGCTTTGAGAGATATGTCAACAGACAGGTATGTCTCGAACTCTAACTATTATCCTGATATAAGAATTTTCTTAAATGAACCTTATACGGATTCTAATGGCGTGACTTATAATAATTACGGTACTTATGTAATGCGTAAATATTATGAGAATCCGGGCTGGTTTAAAAATTCTATTACGTTTATTAATAATATATGTCCGGGCTTTTACTTTGAAATGAAAGATGGTCTTGGTTCTATTGCTTATATTCGTAACTGTGAACTTAACGTATATTTTACATATAAAGATGCAGTTAAGGATACTGTACTTGTAGGAACTTCAACGTTTGCAGGAACAGAGGAAGTTCTTCAGACTACATTCTTGAAAAATGACATGAAGGCTCTGGAAAGTATGGCAAACGACAAGACTTGTACTTATATAAAGTCGCCTGCTGGAATGTTCACAGAACTTACACTTCCTGTTGAGGATATCTATAGAGGACATGAGAATGATACTCTTAATTCAGCCAAGATTCTTATGACGAGAATCAATGATAAGACAACTTATTCTCAGTTTAATTTCGGTACACCCGAAAAGGTTCTTATGGTAAGAGCTGACAGTATGTATACATTCTTTAATGACAATAAGATTGCAGATAATGTTACATCTTATATCTCAAGTTATTCTATGAAGGAAAACGGATATCTTTACAGTAATATTTCTAGTCTGATATCAGACATGAATCGTGTAATGAAATCTGGAATGGCTAAGGATAGTGCATGGAAGGAAAAGAATCCTAACTGGAATAAAGTTGTACTTATACCTGTAACTACTACATCCGTTATTATTGATGGCGAAGAAAAGATTACAAGAGTAATGCATGATATGCGACTTAAAGGAACGCGCCTTGTCGGTGGTTCTGAGAGCAATAACGGAAATGTACGTATATCAGTAGTTTATAGTAAATTCAATAAATAATGGCAGATAACTATTTAGAAAATAAGCGCGAAGATTACGAGAAAAGAAAAGAAGAGTGGATGCGTAAAAAGAAACATCTGCCCGTAAAAAAGTAGTCTCAGTGTAGTGTTTTTATTGAAAAATATTCAAAAAACACCTTAATAGTTTGCACGTTAGATTAAAAATAGTAATTTTGCAGCCGTTGTCACGTGTTGGCAACATTAAATTCAAACCTAATAAAAAAATAAACATTAAAAAATGGCAACAAGAATCAGATTACAGCGCGGTGGTAGAAAAAATTATGCATTCTACAGCATCGTAATTGCTGACAAGAGAGCTCCACGTGATGGTAAATTCACTGAAAAGATTGGTACTTACAATCCTAACACCAACCCAGCCACAGTTGATTTGAATTTTGAGCGTGCTCTTTATTGGTTGGAGAATGGCGCACAGCCCTCTGACACAGTAGCAAGCATTCTTAAGAGAGAAGGCGTATACCTTATGAAGCACCTCAATGGTGGTGTTAAGAAGGGTGCATTCAACGAAGCAGAAGCAGAGAAGAGATTCAATGCTTGGAAAGAGAACAAGAACAAGGGTCTCGAGAGCGTTCGTGAAAGTGTAGCTAAGGCTGTTAAGGCTGCTTACGACAAGGAGCTTGAAGCTGAAAAGAAAACAAATGAAACAATCGCTAAGAAGGTAGCTGACAAGAAGGCTGCTGAAGCAAAGGCTAAGGCTGAAGCAGAAGCAGAGGCTGCAGCAGCAGCTGCTGCTGAGACAGCTGAAGAAGCTGCTCCCGCAGAAGAAGCTAAGGCTGAATAATTTTTAGCTAACTGTTTTAAAGGGATTTAACGGAGAAAGTCATTTGACTCTCTCCGTTTTTTTGTTTTTATGTACGTTGTGTTTATGCTTCTATCTGTTTCAGGGATATAAACATGTTGGTGGAAATCTTATTGACAATATTTCTTATGTCTTTGTGCTTAGACCTTAGTATTTTCCCTAATATGCCAAATAAAAAGAAGAAAGAGTGGTAAAACTATCTTGAATAACTGTATGTGCGTACATATATATAATGTGTGTAAATACAGTGTCTACAGCTGGTGTCTTGTGCTATTATGTGTACTTAATGTTGTGTTTTTATGAGTAAAAGAATATTTTTTTGAAAAAAAACGGAAAAATATTTGTGGAATCAGAATTTATTATTACCTTTGCATCGCAAAACAAACAAAGAGGTGCCATAGCTCAGGTGGTAGAGCAAAGGACTGAAAATCCTTGTGTCCCTGGTTCGAATCCCGGTGGTACCACTCCTCCTTTCTAATGGGGAATTTTCCAGAAATGGAGATTCTCCATTTCCCTTTTTTATACCCTCTGTCTTTTTTACGTTTAATGTTTCGGCTGAACGATTATAGGCTCAGTAGATAATCAATGGGGATAGCCATATAGCTTAGCGATTCTAAAA
>JAHHQW010000064.1 GCA_020026195.1 Prevotella sp. | reverse complement strand
ATGCACAACTTTTTACACATAAATATTTATCAAATTAATTCCGCCAACGGGTTTTGGTTTTATATTTTTCTGTAAATATAATATATTATTTTTATAATATCAAGTAAACTTATATGCCTTTTTATGATTCTCTCGAAAATAATGCAGAATTAACTATAATTACACTATTATAAAAGAGGTTTTAGGATATTCTTATGTAATTACATGGTAATAAATGGTTAATAATTGGGATTCCTTTTTAGCAGATCCACTAATTCATTAGGATTATCGGGTAACAAGGTTACCTTATTGCCACCGCTATAGGTAATTACCACAGCATCCCCTAAGCGTTTCTGCACGATATTCACATCCTCTATTCTGCTCTTGTCTATCTTAAACAATCTGCAAGGATTAAATGGTCTGCACTCCAGAGTCTTGTCATCAACGTGTATCTTTACTTTACCGTATGTAAACAGATAAAATAAAATCGTAAATATTCCTATTGATACTACGCTCGTGGTTGTACCGCTATCATATCCCATAATTTGATACATGATAAGTACTAATATGAGATATGCTAACAGAAATAAAGAGAAATAGAACCAACGTGCTCTTCTACATACTTTAATATTTTTCATATAGATCTTTTAATAAAAATTGCTATTCTCCATTATACAAACTCCTATGCAGATAAAAAATATTCATCAGACATAGCAAAAGTATAAATTAAATCTGAACAAATCAACCTTTTGGCTGAATATTTTCCATTATGGAGCAATTCCATGCTCTTTTATCCAAAGTAATCGGTTCAATATTAGGAAAACGCTGTCAGCCATTCGGTTATAGCTACAGTAAAATTCTCCGTTTCCTTATGTGTGTGTTCTTCTGCGGCGGTTTATGTATTGAGGATATTTCTATTCATCTTATCAACGATTTCAAATCAAACAAAAGGAATATTGTGGAATTTTATAAATTCCGTGGAGAAAAGGAAAGAATCTTTGACACAATGAACAACGTATTCGGTTGGAAACGTCTGCCAAAATTCTTCATTTGTTTATATAAAGCTGGTTTTGATTTTGATGACACGTATAATGAAGGAGATTATACCTAATCTGACATCCTGCCATAAATCATCTTCTCTTTTCAATAAAAAAAACTATCCGTGACACAGTAAAAAAACAAGGTAATCGAAAAAACTTACTCATCCTTTTAGTATTACGTAATATTGCATTGAGTAAAAATACGCAGTTCATTTTGTCGGCAGACTGTATTAAAAAAATTATTCCTGATACCGGAGGAAAAGTAATTCTCAGCGTATTACCACAGCCGTCTAAATCAATAGTTGTCAGCAAGGAAAGAATATCGGCATTGAAACTCTGGCTGAATTCATAAGTGCCATAAGGTGTTTTGAATAATATCTCTGTCCGGTATATTTCAGCCTTTAAGATGCTTCCATCTTTCTAATGCCACGTGTCCCATGGTGCGGCGGAGATTTATCTCAACGCATGGATCGATGACATTTGTGCCGTTCTGCGATACAACCATCATGTCCACGCCGAAAGGTCCGCGGTAACGTGAGGTGCAGACTACGGACATGTAGCTACAGATACGTGACTGTATTTCGTGAAGCAGGGCAGGGGATACGTATTCCGACAGAACCTTTAACTTGTCCTCTTCAGATGCCACCATGTTATTAAGGTATGCCGTGCCTAATGTCTCAAAAACAGATAATCCCAGATATTCGGTGCTGCCTTTTCCGTCAGAATAAAACTCCATGGCAAAATCCTTCACCTTATTATATAGAGGCTCGGTCATTACAGAACCCTGTTTGTCTATAAGGTGACTGCAACGCGAACGCATGGCATCAGACAAAACACCTTCTACATATATTATATTAATGCCGCTGCTGCTCCACGGAGCTTTGATAACGATACGTTTCCATGTGGACAGCACCTCTTCTATTTCATCGACAGAAAAACATTCGAGTCCGTCACCGCATGTACAGTCCTCCTGTCCGTCACGGAGAACCTGCATCAAAGGCAGGACATTACGACGATGCGACATGTTGCGAATAACGTTCAATTGCTCGTCAGAAGGCATCAGTGCAGAATCTACACCATAACGTATAAGACTGTGCTTCAGAGTCTTATCCCATCCCCACGGATTTATGGAGTCGAACTTAAACCTGTGTAAATCATTGAGAGTGCAGAAGATGACATCAGCATCAGGAATGCCGTGAGCCTTGTTTTCTGCAACAGAAATACCGACGTCATCCGTGAGAATGACATCACCGCGCGAAGCCCAGAAAACAGGAACATAAGAAAAACTTCTGCGCATTTTCAAAATTCCGCTCGAAGGAGTATAATTCTTTGTGTTATTGGCAAGAATAAGGTCATGTTCCGGATTGAATATATGTAAATTCATGCTTAATGTCAAGTTTTATCCTATTTTTTTGCAAAAATAAACAAAAAACGTGAGATTTTGCAATCTGTAGTTTGCAATTTACTAATTATATATTATCTTTGCATCTGTAATTATCAAGTTAATGTAAAAAGATGGAAGGATTCTTTCGTACACACAAATATTTGATAGAGCATATCTACGCTCCCGTACGCCGCATACTTATGGACGAGATAGACTGGAATGACCGTCTGATAGGTATCAAGGGCTCGAGAGGTGTGGGTAAGACAACGTTCCTCCTGCAATATGCAAAGGAGTTTTTCAGAACGGAAAGTCACGAATGTCTCTATATAAATATGAACAACTTCTACTTTCAGGGAAGAGGACTCTATGAGTTTGCGGGAGAGTTTTATCGTAACGGCGGAAAGGTACTGCTTGTAGACCAGGTGTTCAAGGAACCAGACTGGAGCCGACAGCTTCGCAAATGCTACGATAATTACAAAGGACTCAAGATTGTATTCACCGGTTCGAGTGTGATGCGACTTAAGGAAGAAAACCCCGAACTCAACGGTATAGTCAAGAGTTACAACCTCAGAGGATTCTCTCTCAGAGAATTCATCAACCTCAAGACAGGTAAGAATTTCAGAGCTTACAGTCTTGAAGAAGTGATAAACAATCACGAAAAGATAGTAAAGGAAATACTTCCCGAAGTTTCCCCTTCAGATTATTTCAAGGATTACATCCACCACGGATTCTATCCATGTTTTCTTGAGAACCAGAACTATTCAGAGAATCTGCTCAAGACCATGAACATGATGATAGAGGTAGATATACTCCTGATAAAGCAGATAGACCTTAAATATCTGCCGAAGATAAAGAAACTGTTCTACATGCTGGCACTCAACGGATTGAAGGCACCGAACATCAGTAAGCTGGCAGAACAGATAGACACCAGCAGGGCAACGGTGATGAAATACATCAAATATCTGTCAGAGGCACGCCTTATGACAACCATCTATCCCCTCGGCGAATCTTATCCGAAGAAACCCGTCAGAGTGATGATGTACAGCACCAACCTTATGTATACCATTTATCCGCGCACGCTGAGCGATCAGGAAATAATGGAGACATTCTTCGTTAATTCGATGTGGAAAGACCACGAGATTAATCTGGAGACTTCAAAACGCGGCCGCTACATCATCGACGGCAAATACAAGTTTGTCATCATGGATGCCATGCACGGCGCACGCAAGGAACTGAAGGACGATACTTATTATGTGAGATATAATTCAGAAATAGGAAAGGACAATCAGATGCCTATATGGCTTATGGGATTCCTCTATTGATTTGAATAACATTATGGAATTAATATAAATATTTTTACGATGAAAGAGAAAAAATTTATTACATGCGATGGTAATGAAGCTGCGGCACACATCAGTTACATGTTTACTGAGGTAGCAGCAATTTACCCCATTACTCCGTCATCACCTATGGCAGAGCACGTTGACGAGTGGTCTGCACTTGGTAGAAAGAACTTCTTTGGTCAGACGGTAATGCTGCAGGAAATGCAGTCTGAAGGTGGTGCAGCAGGTGCTGTACACGGTTCACTCCAGGCAGGTGCACTTACTACAACATTCACAGCCTCTCAGGGTCTTCTTCTTATGATTCCCAATATGTACAAGATTGCAGGTGAAATGCTTCCCTGTGTGTTTGATGTATCAGCACGTTCGCTCGCTACACATGCACTTAACATCTTTGGTGATCACAGTGACGTTATGGCTTGCCGCCAGACAGGTTTCGCAATGCTTTGCGAGAACTCAGTACAGGAAGTCATGGACCTTACAGCTGTCGCTCACTTGTCAGCGCTTAAGGCAAGTGTTCCTTTCATTAACTTCTTCGACGGTTTCCGTACATCACACGAAATCCAGAAGATCGAACGCGTAGAAGCAAGCGACATCAAGCCGCTGCTCGACATGGAAGCTGTAAAGCGTTTCCGTAACCGCGCAATGTCACCTGAACATCCTGTAACAAGAGGTACAGCAGAAAACCCCGATATCTTCTTTACACATCGTGAGGCAAGTAACAAGTACTACGAAGCTGTTCCTGAGATTGTACAGGGCTACATGAAAGAAATCAGCAAGATCACAGGCCGTAAATACGACCTCTTTACATACTACGGTGCTGAAGATGCCGACCGCGTAATCATCCTCATGGGTTCTGCCAACGAGGCAGCTAAGGAGGCTATCGATTACCTGAACGCTCAGGGTCAGAAGGTTGGTGCTGTCAGCGTACACCTCTTCCGTCCGTTCTCTGCAAAGCACCTGCTCGCAGCTGTTCCTGCTACTTGCAAGCGTATCGCAGTACTCGACCGTACTAAGGAACCGGGCGCAGAAGGCGAACCTCTTTACCTCGACGTTAAGTCTGCATTCTATGCACAGGAGAACCATCCTACAATCGTAGGCGGTCGTTACGGACTTGGTTCACACGATACAACTCCTGCACAGATTCTGTCAGTATTCGATAACCTCGCAATGAACGAGCCGAAGGATCACTTCACACTCGGTATCGTTGATGACGTTACATTCACATCACTTCCTCTGCGCGAAGAGATTGCTCTCGGCGGTGAGGGTATGTTCGAAGCTAAGTTCTACGGACTCGGTGCCGATGGTACCGTAGGTGCTAACAAGAACTCAGTTAAGATTATCGGTGATAACACAGACAAGCACTGTCAGGCTTACTTCTCATACGACTCTAAGAAGTCAGGTGGTTTCACTTGTTCACACCTTCGTTTCGGTGACTCAGTGATCCGCTCTACATATCTCGTAAATACTCCTAACTTCGTGGCATGCCACGTTCAGGCATACCTCCACATGTACGATGTTACACGTGGTCTGCAGAAGAACGGTACATTCCTTCTCAACACAATCTTCGACGGAGAAGAACTTATCAACTTCCTGCCTAACAAGGTTAAGAGATATTTCGCACAGAACAACATCAACGTTTACTACATCAACGCTACAAAGATTGCACAGGAAATCGGTCTTGGTAACCGTACCAACACTATCCTCCAGAGCGCATTCTTCCGTATCACAGGCGTTATTCCTGTAGACCTTGCCGTTGAGCAGATGAAGGCATTCATCGTTAAGTCTTACGGACGTAAGGGTCAGGATGTCGTAGACAAGAACTACGCTGCCGTAGATCGTGGTGGCGAGTACAAGAAACTTACAGTTGATCCCGCATGGGCTAACCTTGAGGATGAAGGCGACAAGCGTCCCGCAGCACCTGCATTCGTAAAGGAAATCGTAGAACCCATGAACGCTCAGGCCGGTGACCTTCTGAAAGTATCAGACTTCGTAAATCATAAGATTCCCGACGGAACATGGATGACAGGTACTGCAACTTACGAAAAGCGCGGTGTCGGTGCATTCGTTCCAGTATGGAACCCCGATAACTGTATTCAGTGTAACAAGTGTTCATACGTTTGTCCTCACGCTGCAATCCGTCCGTTCGTTCTTAACGACAAGGAGAATGAAAGCTTCGGCGGTAAGACAATCAACATGATGGCTCCGAAAGAAATGAAGGGTATGCACTTCATCGTTGGTGTAGACGTTATGGACTGTCTCTCTTGCGGTAACTGTGCTGACGTATGTCCGGGCAAGCGCGGCGAGAAGGCTCTTACAATGGTTCCGTTCGCTGGCGACGACAAGGCAGCAGCAGAATGGGAATATCTGCGTCACAATGTAACAAGCAAGCAGGATCTCATCGACGTTAAGCAGAGTCCTAAGAACTCACAGTTCGCTCAGCCTCTCTTCGAATTCTCTGGTGCTTGTGCAGGTTGCGGTGAGACACCTTACGTTAAGCTTATCTCACAGCTCTTCGGTGACCGTCAGATGATTGCCAATGCTACAGGTTGTTCTTCAATCTACTCGGCATCTGTTCCTAACACACCTTACTGTACAAACGAGAAGGGTCAGGGTCCTGCATTCAACAACTCGCTGTTCGAGGACTTCTGCGAGTTCGGTATGGGTATGGTTCTTGGTAACAAGAAGATGAAGGAACGTATCACACTGCTCCTCAGCCAGACAATCGAAAACGAAGAACTTCATAACGACGAAATGAAGGCTGCATGCCAGGAATGGATTGACAACAAGGAGAGCGCAGAAGGCTCTAAGGCTGCTGCCGCTA
The DNA here is from genome assembly GCA_020026195.1 of Prevotella sp. Classification (GTDB taxonomy): domain Bacteria; phylum Bacteroidota; class Bacteroidia; order Bacteroidales; family Bacteroidaceae; genus Prevotella. Next base: position 4,190 of record JAHHQW010000064.1, on the reverse strand, counting down.
AACTCCGTCCGTTCATCGAAGAAGGTGTTAAGGCCGGATGTCCTGTTTGCAAGGAACTGAAGGAACTCGACCACTATCTCGTTAAGCGCAGCCAGTGGATCATCGGTGGTGACGGTGCTTCTTACGATATTGGTTACGGTGGTCTCGACCATGTAATCTCTACAGGCGAAGACATCAATATCCTCGTTCTCGATACAGAGGTTTACTCTAACACAGGTGGTCAGGCTTCTAAGTCTACTCCTCTCGGTGCTATCGCTCAGTTCGCTGCACAGGGTAAGAGAATCAGAAAGAAGGACCTCGGTATGATGGCTACAACATACGGTTACGTTTACGTAGCACAGATTGCAATGGGTGCCGACAACAACCAGACACTGCGTGCAATCCGCGAAGCTGAAGCTTATCCCGGACCATCACTTATCATCGCTTACGCTCCTTGTATCAACCACGGTCTGAAGGCTAAGGGCGGTATGGGTAAGAGCCAGGCAGAAGAGGCTCGTGCCGTAGAATGCGGTTACTGGCATCTGTGGCGTTTCAACCCGCAGCTGGCTGCTAAGGGTGAGACTCCGTTCACACTCGACTCTAAGGCTCCTGACTGGAGTAAGTTCCGTGACTTCCTGCTCGGTGAGGTTCGTTACCTCTCTGTTAAGAAGGCTTATCCCGATCAGGCAGACGAACTCTTCGCAGAAGCTGAGCACATGGCTAAGCTCCGTTACAAGACTTACCTCCGTAAGGCTAACGAAGACTGGACCGATGAGGCTGAGAACTAATTAGGAAATATTTGTATTTTTCATAATTTTCAAAGGTACATTGCTGTTACATGGCGGTGTACCTTTTTTTATTTGTGTGCCTTTTACATATGATGATTTTTTCTGCTTGTCATTGTGATGCTGATATTATGCCGAAATATACTAAATGATAATTTTTGTGGCGATGTTGTGTGCAAAATAACACAATTTATGCCCTTACTTTATTAATATCTCTTCATTAGATTTAAATAAAGTTTAAAACGCGTAAATACATGTGCTTCCATACAATAATTTCCAAATTAAATATGTATATTTGCTTTGACAGTATAAGTAATAACATATAAAAAACAAAGAACTTATAAATATAACTGGTATGAAAAGTATACTCAATTTTATATGCCTCATTGCGCTGACAATCGCCCTTTCTTCATGTAGCAGCAACGGTCCTGAGGGAACAGCAGTTAAATTCACGAAAGCTATCTACACAGCCGATTCGGACAAGGCCATCTCTTACTGCACAAAGGAGTCGAGAACAGCCGTTTCTATGATGCTGTCAATAGCTGCAAAGTATCTGGAAGAGTTTAAAGCCACCGACCCAGACGTGGAGGTAATTAGGAGCGAGGTGTCGGAGGACGGCACGAAAGCTTCTGTAGACGTAAGGATTACTAATTATTACGATATATTGGAACATAAGGTTTCAGAAAAGTCGAACGAAGAAACGTTAGACCTGAAAAAGATTAATGACGAGTGGAAAGTCGTAGTAACAAAATAATATTTTTACTTACAGCACTGAGTATCCTCTTTTCTTCATGTAAGAATGAAATAAAGCACGAGCCTTATCGCCTTAATGATGGTGATAAGGCTCTGTTAATGTCGGGCGACATCATAATGCGCCGTGGACACGGAATGCTCAGCACTGCAATAGTAGGGGCGCTTAACGATTCGTTAGGTGTCTCGCACTGCGGAATTGTGGTGCGCAGGGGCGACAGCATAGATGTGGTGCACTGCCTTGCCGACGAGGTGTCGGGTACGGATGGTATTCAGAAATGTACAATCGACGATTTCACCGACGAGAGCGTTCCCGGCACTGTCTCGGTGGTTCGTTACAACGGCGGCAGCGGAGAATGTCTTGCCAACGGTGCATTAAGATATTTGGAAATGGGCAAGAAGTTTGACTGGGAGGTTGATGTAAAAGACACTGTGGAGTTTTTCTGCTCCGAACTGCCCATGCGAATACTTAACGACAGTCTCGGAGTAGGAATTATTAATGAGAAAGAAAGTCACAGTTTTACTCAGTTCTTTAATCCTAAATATTTCAGAATAGTGCTGAGAAACAGGTGATTCGTCCTTGAAAATGTAATTTTACCTAATATTAGGTATTGCGTGTTATCTGTCAACGTATTATCTTTGCAAGCAGATAGAATAAAAATATTGTAGAATTTTTATATGTTCTTTTAATGGTAAAAAGCGAAAATCACTTTAACTGTATAAGTTGGTGATATATTAGGAATGATACATTTCCTTCACGCCCGAAGAGTCGGGAATCACAGTGTCTAATCATGTATCTAAGATTTATTACAGACAGATGGAATTAAATCCAAATTTAAGCGGTAGCTTTTGTAAGTTGCCGCTTTTTTGTCACTGACAGATACACATATGTATTTTTTCCCGTCGTCTTTCATACATGGCTGCACGTTAATTCATGTTCTGTATCGAAATATTTTTCTTCGGTCCTCAGTTGCAGTTTTCCTTTCAGTATATTCATTTACATCTTTTGGCAAGTATTCGTAGAAAACTGTCATGTGTCGTTTCGTGTTATATGCAGACAGACGTGTGTACACATGCTGGTACATGTATGTCGGCATGGTGTAAGGCATGTTACAGTTTACAGGCACGTGTATAGTAGTTTCTGCCTTATAAGAGGTTAAAAGGTATGGTTGCGCAATGCCGTCCGATGGGACTGGACAGTTACGATGATGCAGCGAAATTATGTTGTAGGTCGTGGCAGACAGTATGACATTTTAGTGGTAAAAATAAAGTATGTCCGTCATAAATATGCCGCATCCGTAACAAAGAAGAACACTTTGTAAAAAGAAATATATCCCATCCGTTCACAGTGTAATTTGCATAATACTTATTTTTAGGTATTGTGTAATGATTACATATTAAGTAAATTTGCAGAGTGAAAATAAAGAAGTAAATAAGTAATACATAGCGAGATGTAAACGTCATGTTATTTACATATCCATAACATCGCATAGGTGATAGTAATAAATAAAATACAGTAATTGTTTTTAAAGTTGGTGAAGGTCGAATTCGTTTTGATCTTCACCTTTTTTATGTAACCTTTAGTCTGATAATTACAGCATAGACATATATATTGAGGAACAAAGGAACTGCGTAAAGAGAGTTTTGGTAAATATGGTATAAGTAAATGTTTCAGTGAAATGTTCTTTAATATATCATGTAATCTAAATATTTTTGTTTACTTTGCATAACAATGAATGTTTAATCAAGAGTATATGTCAGTATATCTGGTGTAAAACAGAAGTAAGTCCGTATTGCGTAAAAATCATGCGAAAGACAAAGCAGCAGGTCTGAAACGTAATACATCGCTTCAAGATACTGATATAAAAACTGGAATTTGAAATTAACCAATAAGTAACGAATTTAATATGAAAAAATGTATTGTCCTTTTGGCCTTGTTCGTTGCAAGTCTTTGTGCGAAGGCAAAGTCATTAATGCCACAGGTAAACGAAAACGTTGAACTCATGAGCATCCTGTCGCGTATGGCAGGTTATTCTGAATATAACATGGACATTGCCGGTAAGTATATCAGGGATATAGATGCGCATTTTAACAGATATGCAGATCATCCTGCCGTAAAGTATATGCAGAGACTAAGAAGAGAACACGGCATTTCTTATGATGCGGTGATGTCGATGGCTGTTCATCTGAATAATCATAATGGCTCACTTTCGTTGATTGAAGAAGAAACACCCACATTAGAAAAACGATGGGCAAACGTGGATAAGGCTGATTTTCTGTCAGTGCTCAACAATTTCTATAAGGAATCTGATTTCAACGGCTTTTTTAAAACACATCATGACCTTTATGAAAAAGGTTTGCAATCGTATCGGGAAAATGTCATGAAATATTTTGATGCAGGCTGGTATCATGTCTTTTATGGCAAAGAGCCACAAGAAAAATTTTCCATCATTATAGGCTTTTGCAACGGTGGTGGAAATTATGGTGTAAACAGACATGTGAAAGGGGAGATGAAAGAGGTATTTGCCGTTGTAGGTTATTATGTGGACAAAGAAGACCGACCTATGTACAACAAGGAATATCTGCCCACTCTCGTCCATGAGTTCAACCATTCTTTTATCAATTACAATAGTTCGTTAAAAATTAGCCCAGCCTAAACGGCTCTGGCAGTAAATA
>JAHHQW010000063.1 GCA_020026195.1 Prevotella sp. | reverse complement strand
CTGCTTCTATTGTTTAACTTTTAATTTTTCGGTAAAAAATTACCGAAGTATTGTATAAATTATCGAATGATTAATAATTAAGTTTGAACATCCGTTTATCAGGATGTCAAACTTACACTGATTATATTATCCCATCTTACCCTTAAGATAAGCCTTGGTACGTTCGTCATAAGGATCGGTGAACATCTGCTCGGTGTCGCCATATTCTACAAGTTCCCCAAGATACATGAACATGGCAGTCTTAGAAATTCTCCTTGCCTGTCCCATGTTATGAGTAACAATAAGTATGGTAACATCTTTCTGCAATTTGAGTAGCAGTTCCTCGATGTGCTCTGTGGCAATAGGATCGAGTGCAGATGTAGGCTCGTCCATCAGCAGAACGTCTGGCTTTATAGCTAATGCCCTGGCTATGCAGAGTCTCTGCTGCTGTCCGCCAGAAAGGAAAGTACCTTTCTTATTGAGTACATCTTTAACTTCCTCCCATAGAGAAACGTTTTTAAGATTACTTTCCACCATCTCGTCCTTTTCAGACTTTGACAGATGTATTCCGTTAAGCGTGTAACCAGCCAGAACATTATCATAAATGCTCATGGTGGAGAACGGAGTAGGGCGCTGGAACACCATTCCTATGTGGCGACGTACGTCGATGGGCTGCATGTCGAATATGTCCTTGCCATTAAGAAGAATGTTTCCGCTTACCAGAATGTTAGGATAAAGACTGTGCATCAGATTCACTGCGCGTAACAGTGTACTCTTTCCGCATCCGGACGGTCCCATGATAGATGTTATGGTGTTACGTTCTATTTCTGCGCTGACATATTTCACTGCCATAGTCTGTTTGGTATATGATACACAGACGTTCTTAAAATTTAATATAGGATTTATATTTTCCATTTTCGAGCTATAAATTTTGCTGATAAGTTTAATACTAATACAAATAAAAGAAGGAATAAGGAAGCTCCCCATACAAGGTCCTGTAGGTATGGGTCGTTGAAGAACTCCCATATCTGAAGCGGTACCGCCGATATAGGTTTGGTAATGTCCCATCTGATAGCAGAACATCCCAAAGCCGTGAACATAAGTGGCGCCGTCTCTCCAATGACTCTTGAAATTGCAAGCATGATACCCGTAAAGATACCGCTGAAAGCCGCAGGAATCTGTATCTTCATTATAACCCTGGCTTTGCTGACACCGAGTGCCAGTCCGGCTTCCTTAAGTGAATCGGGAACTATTCGCATAGTCTCTTCCGTAGAGCGTATTATAAGCGGAAGCATCATTATGAAAAGAGCCACGCTGCCTGCTATTGCCGAATACCCCTGCATAGGTAACACTACCCAGATGTATGTTATGATGCCTATGATTACGGAAGGCGTTCCCTGGAGAAGGTCGGTCAGGTAGCTTACTGCCATCGAAAAACGATTCTTAGGATTTTCCGCAAGATAAACTCCGCAGAGAACACCTATTGGTACAGCCCCTGTGACAGCCATTCCCAGTATAAGCATAGTTCCTATAATTCCGTTTGCTATACCTCCCGGAATGCTTTCGCCAGCCTCTATTGCCGTCATTGCCCTGTATGCCGTGGGCGTAGGTTCGGTAAAGAAAGCCCAGTTTATCTGACTGTATCCTTTGAAACACACTTCTCCGAGTATTGCGAATAATGGTATTGCCGTGAACAGTGCCATAAGGAATACTGCATAGAACAGAAACCTGTCGTAACGTAATCTTCGTGATATATTAGACTTTTTCATTTATCTTTTATTTATGAAATTCGAGCATGTTTTATCATCATTTTGCCAATCATGTTTATTATCGCCGTTATTATGAACAGTATGAGTCCGATGGCGATGAGCGATGAAAGTCGGAGACCTTCCGCCTCGCCAAACTGATTGGCTATTATACTTGCCATTGAGTTTCCCGTTGAAGTCAGCGATTCAGGCATGTTGTTGGTATTACCTATAAGCATTGTAACGGTCATTGTCTCTCCGATGGCTCGCCCGATGGCAAGTATGTACGATGAAAATATTCCCGGTCCGGCAACAGGAAAGACAATCCTTCTTATTACATCCGCACGCGTAGCTCCCAGACTGTAGGCACTTTCCTTAAGATCGGAAGGAACCATCTTTATGAATTCGGAACTGAGCGAGGAAGCATACGGGATTATCATTATGGCAAGTACTATAGATGCCGTGATTATGGAAGAGCCTTCGGGTGAAATCTTAAGAGATATGACAATGGGCCTTAGTGCGTAGAATCCCCACAGACCATATATAATAGAAGGTATTCCTGCCAAAAGGTCAACTACAGTACTTAAAAAACTGGCAATGCGTGTTCCCTTAAAATATTCGCCGACAAACAATGATACGGGCAGCGAAAAAGGAATGCACATTGCAAGAGCTAAAAGAGTGGTGAGTATTGTTCCCGTTATAAATGGCAGTGCCCCGTACCGTTCGTCAGCACTATTGAACTTCCACTCCGAAGATGTGAGGAAATTTAAAAAACCGAAATGGTTGAATGCATCGTATGCGTCCGTTACCAGCGAAAACAACATTCCTCCGCAAATAAGGGGCATAAGAATGGCACATGTCAGCAGGATAGAACGAAATAATCTGTCATTCATAATTGATATTTTATATAATTCCGGGCAGCAGGAATGTATCTGAACACCTTGCCATCCGGAATATGTTTAACAGTACAGTAATGAAATTTTTATTCTATAATTCTTGTGCCGTCGTAAGTAATCTTTTTGAGATTTTCCTTACTTATATTTACAACCTTTTCGGGTAATGGTGCGTAGTTTACTTTTGCTGCATCGTTCTGTGCTTCGTCGCTAAGAACATATTTCATGAATTCTACCAGCTCTTTAGCGTGATTCTTGCTATGGCTGCCGTAGTTCTGCTCCTGGTAAAGTACAATCCATGTGAAGCAGCTGATGGGATATGCTCCCTTAGCGTCTGAGTTAGTTATCATGGTACGTGTGTCTTCAGGCATTTCACCTGCTGCCGCCGCAGAAATAGATTCAGCTGTCGGCTTGACAATCTCACCATTGGCATTGATGATTGCAGCATACTGTATTTTCTGTGCGAAAGCGTATTCTGAACCGATGTAACCTATCGAGTTCTCGGTTTCTGCAATGATACCTGCCACACCGGGGTTTCCTTTAGCAGCCTGACCGACAGGGAAATCAACAGACTTGCCTCTTCCGTATTTATTTTCCCAATCCTTGCTGACCTTGCAGAGATAATCTGTGAATACGAATGTCGTACCACTGCCGTCAGAACGGAATACAGGCATGATATCTTTGTCGGGAAGTGCTGCATCAGGGTTAAGTTCCTTTATCTGCCTGTCATTCCATTTGCGAATCTTACCGGCAAAGATGTCGGCAACAATCTTTCCTGAAAGATTCAGCTCGTTAACATCCTTAAGATTGTATGCCACTACGACAGCTCCCATACATGTCGGAATGTGGATGACCGGCTTCATGTCTTTCATCTCGTCGTCAGAGACATAAGCGTCGCTTCCGGCAAAGTCTACTATCTCGTCTTTAAGATTGCGGATACCACCGCCGCTACCGATGCCACCGTAAGCGACCTGTGTTCCCTGCTTCTTGTTGTAGTTTTCAAATATCATGTTATAGAATGGCAGAGGGAACGTAGCTCCTGCACCTGACAATTCTTCAACAGTCTCCTTTTCGTCTGATTTCTTATTATTTCCGCATGAAGCAGCTGTTAATAATACCAGAATGCCTATTAAGGCAATTGAACAAATTCTTTTCATATCTTAAATATTTAAATTAGTATGTTATTAAAAAAACAAATAATGCCTATTGTCGAATATCTGTGAAATAATTAAATACCAAAGTAGCAGTTGATGTAGGCAGAGTAGCCATCGCTCATGTCATGATTTTTAGGATTGGTATAACGGAAGTTTGGTGATATTTTCAAGAAACTAGTAAGTTTGAATTCGGCTCCTGCAATGACAGACTGTTCCTCATTGTCTCTGTCCCATCCGTCTTTTGAGAACAGCTGGTCGTAACGTGCAAATATTTTTGATTTCTTACCTACGTTTACCGAACCGTATGCTGAAACACCCTGAAGGTCATTGGCCTTGACGTTCTTGTAATTTTTCATCATATTATATTCACAGCCTAAAGAGAACGCCTTGTTCTTGTATCCGGCAAACGTTGCTATATTGTAGATGTCCTTACCTTCTTTCTTGTCGCTTTCGTTAATTGCTCCATATACACGAATGTCGAATCCTTCCACTGGGGTAAGCGTAAGACCGATACCGTACATCATACCATCGTAAATCTGCTCTTTCTTATATCCTTCGCCGTTTGTGACTATCGCATCAGCTGAAAAAAGTTTTGAGAATCTGTAAGAAACAGACAGACCCATGTCGGCGCTGTTACCAAATTTATATTTATCCTGGAATGACTTCATTATATATCTGTTACCCCAGAACTTTTCCTGCATTCCGAACTGAGTAGTTGAGATAAGACCTCCGCTGATGCTTAAGCCTCCGGTTTTCCATGTAATCATAGCATTCTTTATGTATGCTATTCTCTGATAGTCGTCAACCTTGTTAGATTTACCGATATCCAAAACACCTTTTACCTTAAATCCATGACCGAAAGAATATTCGTATCCGAGATAACTACGGTCAAGATCAAATCCTCTGTCATCATTTGTAGCTCCGAACCCGCTGTGGAAATTAGTAAAAACCTGTACAATGGGTTTGCCTCCGGGTTCCTCGTTGTCATTTGCAGCAACTGCTGTTAAACACATGCAGGCCATCATACCTGCCATGATAATTTTCTTCGTTTTCATATTGCAATCTCTTTTTGTTTGCGATGCAAATGTATGATGTTAATGTTTCATATCCGTTACAAAAAAATTATGCTTTTGTTAAAATAAAGTGCTAATAAAATCATCTGATTTAGCTTAAAAGAGTGTGTTACAATTTTATTAAATTTTATCTCGCCATATACAAGCTATTATTTTTTTATATATATTTGCCGCATATAAATTTGTGAATATGAATGAAAGAATATTAGTAGTTGACGATGAAGAGACATTGTGCGAAATGCTACAGCTAAACCTTGAGAATGAGGGATATGAGGTGGATGTGGCATATAGCGCCGAACAGGCTCTGGAGATGGACCTAACTAAATATTCGCTTATACTTCTTGATATAATGATGGGTGAGATAAGCGGATTTAAGATGGCAAGGATAATGAAGTCGAACCCCGAAACTGCAAATATCCCTGTTATCTTCTGCACTGCCAAGGATACGGAGGACGATATGGTACAGGGACTCAACTTAGGTGCTGACGATTATATAATGAAACCATACACCATACGTAATGTAATTACCAGGGTGAAGACTGTTCTGCGCAGGGTAAACAGACAGGTGTCGGAGGAGAAAAACAATGACAGTATATGTATCAAGGGACTCTGTGTAGATTTAGATTTTAAGAAGTGTACCATCGACGGCAAGGAAGTGAAACTGACAAAGAAAGAATTTGAACTTCTTGTATTCATGCTGAAAAATAGAGGAAAGATATTTACAAGAAACGAACTGCTTTCTTATGTGTGGAAGGATGAGGTGATAGTACTTGACAGGACAATAGATGTAAATATAACCAGATTGCGTCAGAAAATAGGGGAGTATGGTAACTTTATAATAACTCGTTCCGGATATGGCTATGGGTTTAAAGATTAGGTTTAAGTACCATCATTTACTTCTCGGCGTGCTCTTGTTGTTCTGCTGGGTAATGCTGTTTTGTTCTTTGGGCTTTCAGTATGTACGTGAAAAACAATTTAAAACAGAACTGATAAACAGTAAGTTACAGATATACAACGAACATCTTATAGGTGAGTTTAAGGAGGGACTGGATTTAGGTGACGTAGAAGCACCGTTTGACACAATAAGAATAACGGTCCTTACAAAAACTGGTAATGTGTTGTATGACAATAGGAATAATCCCAAAAAACTTGGCAATCATCTTGATCGTCCGGAGATAAGGGAGGCATTGAAAAATGGTAGCGGATTTTCAATAGACAGATATTCAGACAGTGACGGACTTCAATATTTCTATTCTGCAACACGTTCGGGAAACATAATATTGAGGACTGCCGTACCATATTCGGAATCTCTTAGAGAAATGCTTTCGGCTGATATGGCTTTTCTCTGGTTTATGTTTGCCGTTACACTTATAATGAGTCTTATGGGCTGGTTCGTCATGAGACAGCTGGGACAGACCATAACACGTCTTAATAAGTTTGCGGCAAAGGCTGAAAAGGGTGAAAAGATAGATAATAACGAGGTTTTTCCACATAATGAGCTTGGTGAAATATCACAACATATAATAAATCTGTATACAGAACTTCAGGCAACGATAATAGATCGTGACAAACAGTACAGACAGAGTCTGCAACAGGAACAGGATAAGATAAGAATAAAACGTCAGCTTACTAATAACATCAACCATGAACTCAAGACACCGGTCGCTTCTATACAGGTTTGTCTTGAAACATTATTATCTGGTCCTAAATTATCGGAAGAAAAAAGTCATAAGTTCCTGGAACAATGTTATTCTCATTGCGAACGACTTAGAAATTTATTAAATGACGTTTCATTGATAACACGTATGGAGGAGGGGAGTTCTCTGATACAGAAATCAAACGTTGTGGTAAATGACATAATAAATGAGATAAAAGAGGAGATGGATTTCTTGCCACAAGATAATGGATTTAATCTTCATGTGGATATGGATAAGACGGTCGTAATAAATGGTAATCAGTCGCTTATAGCTTCTGTGTTCAGAAATCTTACCGAAAATGCCATGGCTTATTCAGGAGGCAAAAACATCTATATAAGTCTGGTGGATCTGAATGATGACATCTGTAAGTTTGTATTTGAAGATGACGGAGTGGGAGTGGACGAACAGCATCTGCCTCATTTGTTTGAGCGTTTTTATCGAGTTGATAAAGGACGTTCAAGGAAACATGGTGGAACAGGACTCGGACTTTCTATAGTAAAACATGCCATCAAATTTCATGGTGGTGATGTAAGTGTGGCAAAATCCGACAAGGGCGGACTTAAATTTACGTTTACGTTAAAAATAAAATGATGTGTATTTTCTACAATCAACTTAGGTGTGTATTATATTTTATGTAGTTCCAGCTTGTTTCCAAGAATATCAAGATATTCGTCGTAAGTAATATGCTCGCCGCCCATAGATTTAAGATGGGCAGTTTCAAATTGGCAGTCGATAATGCCTTTTCCTGCTTTCTGCATAAACTGGGCGAGGTAGATCAGAGCCAGTTTGCTGGCACTTGGTTCTAAAGAGAACATGCTTTCGCCAAAGAAATTATATCCTATGTTAACACCATAAAGTCCGCCTACGAGTTTATCCTCATTCCATACTTCGACACTTGCTGCCAATCCCTGATGATGAAGTTCGGTGTATGCTGCTATCATCTTATCACCAAGCCATGCACCTTCTTCTTCGTAACGCAGTTTGCTACAGTTGTTTATCACTTCTTCAAAACTCTCATTAAGCGAAATACTATATTTATTACTGTTTATGAGTGTTCGCATGGAATGAGAGATATGTATCTTATCAGGGAATATCACAAAGCGATCCATCGGACAGTACCAGTGAATCTGCTTGTAATATTTAAATGCATACCATGGGAATATACCATAGTTATATGCAAGTATGAGCCGCTCGGTGGATAAGTCGCCACCGACAGCAAAAAGTCCGTCTTCATCACCCTGTCTCGGATCGGGAAACCATAAGTTTTCGTCTAACTGTACTATCATCTGGCTGTAATGTTTGTAATAATAATCTTTCCTTCCTCGGCTCCGAATGTTATGCTGCCACCTTTTTTAAGACGACCATAAAGAATTTCGTGTGTCAGAAGAGGTTTTATTTCTCTTGAAATAGTACGTTCAATTTCGCGTGCACCATATTTGGGGCTGTATCCTTTATTTAATATATGTGCACGTGCATTATCGTTGAGAGTCATTGTGATGTTTTGAGCAGATAGTTTTGCCGATATAAGTGACAGCTTCTTATCCATAATTAATGTTGCCATCTCGCGTGTCATGTCGTTGAACATCGTGATACATGAAAGACGGTTGATAAATTCAGGCTTGAATACTTTTTTTACTTCTTTAAGCATGACATGACTTGCTGGTATCTTTTCGGTAAATCCGATAGAAGCCTGTGAGGCATATTGTGCTCCGGCGTTTGAAGTCATGATGAGGATTACATTTCTGAAATCTGCCTTACTGCCATGATTGTCGGTAAGTGTTCCGTAATCCATAACTTGGAGAAGTATATTATATATGTCCTGATGGGCTTTCTCTATTTCGTCGAGAAGCAGAATGCAATTTGGCGATTTTCGTATTGCATCGGTAAGCAGACCACCATCCTCGTAACCTACGTATCCTGCAGGTGAACCGATGAATTTGGCGACAGTATGTTTCTCTGTATATTCGCTCATGTCGAAACGAACAAGACTTACATTCATCTCTTCAGCAAGAACTTTTGCAAGTTCTGTTTTTCCAACACCTGTAGAACCTACGAAAAGCATGCTTGCCATAGGTTTGTTTTCATCGCCCAGACCAGCTTTGGAAATCTCTACGGCTTCTACAACCTGACGTACTGCTTGCGACTGACCGAAAATCTTACTACTTATTCGGTCGTAAAGAGTCGAAACCTCTTCATTGTTCTTGTCGGTTATTGCTTTAGCGTCAATCTTACAGTTCTTATATAATATGTTTAGGATAACATCATCGTTTACGGTCTGTCGTTTCTGATTAAGCGGATGCATAACCCTGTAGGCACCGGCTTCGTCAATGAGGTCGATGGCTTTGTCGGGGAGAAAACGATTTGTTATGTATTTCTTGCTGCCGATAACTGCTTCCTTAATAGCCTTGTCTGTATAAAAGACGCCGTGATAGTTCTCGTAAATCTTCTTTAATCCTTTTAATATGTTTATAGTCTCTTCGACAGATGGCTCTTTTATTTCGATCTGTTGGAAACGACGCATCAGGGCTGTGTTACGTGCCATGTTCTTTTTGAAGTCTTCGTATGTGGTGCTGCCTATAACCCTTACATTTGTTTTATCAAGGTATGGCATTATCAGTTCCGCAACGCCAGGGGCTCCTTCTGAATTTTTGGCTGCACTCATCACGTTGTGTATATCGTCAAGATAAAGAATACTGTTCTTCTCATTTCTGAGTCCTTCCATAATTGTCTTTATACGCTTTTCCAAATCTCCTCTATACCTCGTTCCTGCCATAAGAGTACCAGCATCGAGACAATAAATTTTTGCTCCAGACAAACAGCGGGGAACTTCATTCTTGTTGATTTTATCAGCAAGTTTGTATATAATAGAAGTCTTTCCTACGCCAGGCTCACCGATATGAATAGGATTCTTTTTGTTCTTACGGCACAGCGTCTGTAGTGTAAGTTCTATTTCTTCATCTCTTCCAATCACAGGAGTATGATTCTCTACTTCGTCTGATATGCAGGTAAGGTCTTTCTTCCAACTGCCGTCAGAATCTTCCTGTGTGTTTGTTTCTGTTTCATTGGTGTTCTCAAATTCTTCCAAATTTGCATCATCGTTATCCTCTAAATCAGAATCGTTATCATCTTCAGAGTTTATTAAACTTTCGCCTCGTGGATCTGTTTCTAACTTTATGTTATTTTCGATGTAAGAATTCAGTTCTTCAAGCTGTGCTTTGCTGATATATGCAGTTATGACATTCTTAGCCCACGATTCTTTTAGTTTGAATACTGCAGAGAGAATATCGCTGATTGTTACAATATATTTATTATCGTCGGTGAGACGAGATTTGAATACTGCAATTTCTGTTGCATGCTTAAATAATATTGTAGTGTATGATGAATTATATATAAGTCCGTTATTTTTTGCTATGTCAGTTTTCTCTAATTTGTTTACGTACGATAAAAGTTCGTTGTATATACCTTCGAAGTCTATAAGACTGTAATTACTACCCATTATAACCTCGTTGATAGAAAATATAGACATAAGAATATGTTCAGGAGTAATAAACTGATTCTTCTTTTCTACAACAAGATCAATAGATTTTTCTATTACTATACCTAATGTTTTTGAAAATATAAATTTCATATTCGTTCTGGAACTATTTTAAATGTGAGAGGAAAACCTGTTTTCCTTTTATAGGATTCAACACTGTCTAACTTAGATTGTGCAATGTCACGCGGATATATACCAACAGTAACACTTCCTTTCAGGTGTGCTTCCATACACAGTCTCGTTGCTTCTTTGGTTGATTTTAAGAATATATCTTCTAAAACGAATATAACAAAGTCGAATGTCGTCTCGTCGTCGTTCATCATTACCACTTTATACATGGGTGGTTCTTCTATCTTTATTCTTGTTATGTTTTTTGTATTTGTTTCTTGCATCTTACATTTCGCAGCTTATATATTATAAATTGTATATACAAATATAGGGCTTTATTTGCGGTATACAAATTTTTTACTCTTAAAACATATGTACTTTATGTATATATATGGTCGTTTATGGTGATTTTCGACGAGTCTTTATGTGTTTTACTACAAAACTTAATGCATTGGCATCATAATATGTGCCGATTTGGAATGTATACATAGCAAAAACGCATGTTTTGCCTCTATATGCGCGCGCATATATATAATAATATGTGTCGGAATCAAAAATGTAAAGATTTAATCAAAAAGTGCAGAAAAGTATCTTTTTTTTCAAATTTA
>JAHHQW010000062.1 GCA_020026195.1 Prevotella sp. | reverse complement strand
ACTGTGCTTGAAGAATATCTCGCAAAAATGGGCTTTTTAAGGGACGACTACATATACACAAAAAGGGATGCCCTAAGAAGGACATCCCTTATATTTTATCTGAAACAGTGTCTACAGATTATTTGTGGAACTTGTGAACAGAAATCATATCCATAGGATCGAGAATTTCTGCAATCTTCTCCTCTGTCAGATCTGTCTGCTTGAGAGCGATTTCAGCTACAGACTTACCTGATTCGAGAGCTTCCTTAGCAATCTTTGTAGCACCCTTGTAACCGATGTAGGGGTTGAGAGCTGTTACGATACCGATACTGTTCATAACAACTTCGCGGCAGTGGTCAGGATTAGCTGTGATGCCTTCGATACACTTAACACGGAGTGTATCCATAACCTTCTCCAACCATGTCATAGACTCCATCATGCACTGCATGATAACGGGTTCCATAACGTTCAGTTCGAGCTGACCTGCTTCAGCTGCAAATGCAACTGCTGTATCGTTACCGATAACCTTGAAGCAAACCTGGTTTGTAACCTCAGGAATAACGGGGTTAACCTTACCCGGCATGATTGAAGAACCAGGAGCCATAGCGGGGAGGTTGATTTCGTGAAGACCTGTACGAGGACCTGAAGCCATGAGACGAAGGTCGTTACAGATCTTAGAGAGCTGAACAGCAAGACGCTTCAGAGCTCCGTGATATGCAACGTAGTCTGTTGTGCAGTTTGTATCAGCGATAAGGTCTTCAGCTGCGTGGAACTTCATACCTGTGAGCTGTGAAAGGAATTCTGTACACTTCTCTGTGAAACCAGGAGCTGCGTTCAGACCTGTACCGATAGCTGTACCACCCATGTTCTGGCAGAGCATGCCTTCAACATTAGCGTTGATGTATTTAACTTCGTTTTCGAGCTGGTGAGCAAAAGCTGTGAATGACTGACCTAATGTCATAGGTACGGCATCCTGAAGCTGTGTACGACCCATCTTTACATATCCCTTGAACTCTTCAGCCTTTACATAGAAAGCCTTGATAAGACGTTCGAGAGCTGCGATAACGTTCTTGTTCTTAAGAAGTACGCCCAGTTTGATTGCTGTAGGATAAGCATCGTTTGTAGACTGAGCCATGTTTGCGTGGTCGTTAGGTGAGCAGAACTTGTATTCGCCCTTCTTGTGACCCATGATTTCGAGTGCGCGGTTAGCAATAACTTCGTTAGCGTTCATGTTAACTGAAGTACCTGCACCACCCTGCATCATATCTACGGGGAAGTTCTCGTGTAATTTACCTGCGATGATTTCGTCGCAAGCCTTTACCATTGCGTCAGCGATAGTGTGATCAAGCTGACCAACTGCCTCGTTTGCAAGAGCAGCTGCCTTCTTTACGTATGCAATAGCAACAACATATTCGGGATAATCGCTCATCTTTGTAGATGAAATCTGATAGTTGTTGATAGCACGCTGTGTCTGTACACCATAGTATGCATTCTCGGGAACCTGGAGCTCGCCTAAGAGGTCAGACTCTACTCTAAACTTTGTTTCGCTCATAATTGTATTAATATTAAAAGTTATTATATATGTTCGTTATTAATTAGAATACATTGAGGTGGTACATGAAACCAACTTCAATACGATTCATATTATTGTTCTTATATGAAAGTCCGCTTTCATCGCTGAATTCCTGACGACGGCCCATGTATGCACCGAAGATCTTAAGATCCTGGTCAGCAAAAGGCATGTATTCTACACCTGCGCTGTAACCGTATGACTTGCGATAATTGTGGAACATATCACCAAATTCTTCATTGTCCTTAACGCTTGCTGTCTCGTAAGTACCCTGTGCCCAGATGTTCCACTTATCAGCAGGCTGGAACTCAAGCTTACCGATTACAGTGTTATATTCTGTATCTCTGAAGTATGCAAGATTGTGCTCGTCGAGTATTTCGGCTGCATCGTTAGAAGCAATGCGCAGACGGTCAAGACCATCGCTCTCATGCAGATAGTCTAATGTAAACTGTACACGGTCAAAATTGAGTTTCTGTCCGAGACCGAGGAACCAGAGGTTATTGTCCTGTGACTCTGTCAGGAAACCACCACCCCAGCGTGTTGTAAGCAATCCGTCAAAAAGATTACCGTTCCATCCCATTACGTATGCAAACGGAGTATTGCAGTCACCTTCATAATCTCTTGTTCTTACTTCTTCACCTTCATCATTAGTTCTGTTGAATCTGGTAAATGTCTTGTCGTATGAATTACTGAATGCATTTGTTACCTGGAACAAGAACTCATGATTCTTATTGAGTCTGTAAGCATACTGGATACCAGTTATGAAGAGGTCCGCACTACCGAACTGCAAGAAATCGCTATACTGATAGATATTCAGAGGGTTTGCGTCGAACTCGTATGTACCCCATGCCTGTGCAAGTTTACCAGCTGTAATTGAATGATGCTCATTAAACTTGTATGTAAGGAACATGAAGTCTGTTGTATTAAGGAAACCGTCTATGCCATTCTTATCTGCTTCGTTTCTATCAGCTACATAACGGAAACGATATGAAATTTTATCCGTGATATTTCCCTGAAAATTAATTCTAAAGTGTCTTGAAGAAATACTGTTTGTCCATCTTCCAGTTGCATCGTCCTGATTAGATTTTGCAGATCCTGCAAAGTCAATATGAACATTGAACTTATCGTTTTTCTTCTGAAGACCTGTTACCATCTGGTACAGTGATTTAGTGTTTTCTCTTTCTCCACCCATTCCGCTGTTATTACCTTGCGCAAAAGCAGTGTTAAAAGTCAGTGCAACAGCAAATGTTGTAATCGTTTGTTTGAGTGTCATAGACTTAATTTTAATAGTGTTTTTTATCTGTGTTTTAATGTTATGCCGCGTTTCAACAATAAAATTGTTACACGTGGTTAATATTTTGGGTGTAAAGTTATACATTATTTGTTTTAAAATAGCACGAAAAGCAATATAAAAGGTTTTTATTAATAAAATTTAATTGGGGACTCTGAAAGTTTTTTTTAACGTTTTGGAAAGATTAAGTGCGTTATTCAAACATTAATTTAGAGTAAAATGGCATTTATTTACATATATATACTACGTACATTACTTAAGGTATCTTTTGTACAACATTATAATTTCTGTGACAAAGGCGAAAACTCATTACGGAGTTTAATACAAAAGGTCGAAAACATATTTTTAATATACCTTATTGTGTATAAAAAGAAAACGGAGCAGTTCGCAGAACCACTCCGTCGCAATATTATTGAATTTACGTTTATTCTTTATTATGATCTCAGTCTGATCTTCTGACCGGGACGGAGAACTGCATTCTTCTTTAATCCGTTAAGTTTGCAAAGTTTAGATACTGTTGTACCGTTACGACGTGCAAGATTATAGAGATTATCACCTCTGCGAATTCTATGATACTTAACACCTGTTGTTCTTGACGATGCACTTGCAGACTGAACAGAAGGCATACCTACGGGTTTCTTATGTCCCTTAACCATCTCGTAAGTATATCTGCCATTACCAATCTTACCACGCTTTGCTGTTGCTTCGCGTGACTCGTTGTAATATGTATCGCTGTGATATGTATAAGAATCGCCTGTTACGTCCTGTTCACGGAAATCGAACATTAGGGCAGGATTAAGAGCCTTACCGCAGAGACGTGTCTCAAAATGAAGGTGAGAACCTGTACTACGTCCTGTATTTCCGCCAAGTCCGATTACCTGACCGCTCTCTACTATATCTCCGGGCTTAACAAGCTGTCTTGAGAGATGTGCATAAATTGTTTCCAAACCATTAGGGTGTCTGATTACGATATATTTACCGAAACCTCTGCGGCCCTGATTCTTTACTACTCTTACCTTTCCGGGGAATGCAGAGAAAATAGAATCACCTGTATATACCTTTATATCAAGTCCGTTATGATTACGTCCCCATCTGCGACCGAAGTTAGATGTTACTACACGACTGTGAGTCGGCATAGAGAATTCTGACAAATCGATTTCAAACTCATCAGGAACATTCATCGCTACATGAGCTCTTCCTGTATCCCAGTCATCATATAAATCAGAAGATGGATTTTCCAGATTTTCGCGTATTATGACGTCCTTAACTGCTATAGAGTCTAATACTTTTGCTTTCTTGTCTGTAGGTGCCTGCATTGCCAGTACATCCTGTGCCTGCATCGTAGTGGTACCTATAAGTGATATAACGGTAAAGATTACCTTTTTTAGTTCTATTCCAAATTTCATTATTATCGGTTTGTCATTTAAATTGTGTTCGATATTATCGCAATGTCCTCTAAATTAGATAACTTACGAACAAAATTCGGAGCAAATATAGGTATTATAATTGGGTAAACCTAATTATATCATAGTTTTTGTGCTATATTTAACATTTTTATATGCTATTTCGCAATATATCATGTATTTATCTATGATATCGAAGACCAGTCGATATTACCTTTTCGTGAATAATCAAGATACTGCCACATTATCATGTTATCGGATTTATCGCAGTTCGGATCTTCTGCCATAACTTTTTCTGCCTCTCTACGTGCCGTTTCTACAAGCTCCGTATCACTTGTTATCTCTGCTATCTTCAGGTTAAAGGCTATACCACTTTGCTGCGTTCCCTCAAGATCACCAGGACCGCGTAACTTCATGTCTGCTTCGGCTATCTTAAAACCATCATTGGTGTCGCACATTATATCCATTCGCATACGTGTGTCTTCACTCAACTTATATGGAGTAACAAGGACACAGAACGACTGGTCGGCTCCTCGCCCTACTCTACCTCGCAACTGATGCAGCTGCGAAAGTCCAAAACGCTCGGCATCAATTATTACCATTACAGAAGCATTGGGAACGTTAACACCTACTTCTATTACAGTGGTGGCAACGAGTATCTGCGTCTCATGATTTACGAAACGTCGCATTTCTTCTTCCTTATCCTGAGGCTTCATCTTTCCATGAACCTTACTTATTTTAAACT
This sequence comes from Prevotella sp., assembly GCA_020026195.1. GTDB lineage: Bacteria > Bacteroidota > Bacteroidia > Bacteroidales > Bacteroidaceae > Prevotella. Next base: position 6,276 of record JAHHQW010000062.1, on the reverse strand, counting down.
CAGGGAAAGCATTACACATCGAGACATATCCTTCTTCAAGATTCTTAAGGTCCATCTTCTCGCTTTCTTCTATAAGAGGATATACAATATATATCTGACGACCTTCGTTTACTTGTTTTCTTATACCGCTGTACACATCCGACATATTATCAAGATATTTATGCACAGTAACCACAGGCTTACGTCCCGGTGGAAGTTCGTCAATGACACTGACATCAAGGTCGCCATAAATTGTCATTGCAAGCGTGCGCGGTATAGGTGTTGCCGTCATTACGAGCACATGCGGAGGATTTTTACTTTTAGTCCACAGTCGTGCACGCTGCTCCACTCCAAATCTGTGCTGTTCGTCGACAACCACAAATCCAAGATTTGCAAACTGCACAGGATCTTCTATTACTGCGTGCGTACCTACAAGTATATGTATGCTTCCATCTGCAAGTCCCTCTAATATTGCAGTACGTTTCTTTCCTTTTACCAATCCGGTAAGAAGTTCTACTCTTACAGGCATATCACCCAGAAATTCCCGTATAGTCTGCAAATGCTGTTCCGCAAGTATTTCAGTAGGTGCCATGATGCATGCCTGAAAGCCGTTATCCAATGCTATGAGCATGGACATAAGTGCAACAAGAGTTTTTCCACTACCCACATCACCTTGGAGCAGTCGGTTCATCTGTCTGCCGCTGCCCATATCTGAACGAATCTCCTTAAGCACTCGTTTCTGCGCTCCTGTAAGAGGGAATGGAAGATGATTATAAAAGAAATCGTTAAAATAATCTGCAATACGCGGGAAATAATATCCGCGGAATTTATTACGCTTAGTCTTTACATATCTGAGAATATTCAGTTGCAGATAAAAGAGTTCTTCAAATTTAAGTCTGTAGCGTGCCCTTGCCAATTCATCAGAATTGTGCGGATAATGTATGGTTCGTAAAGCCTCATCACGTGACATCAGCTGCATTCTTGACACCAGATACTTAGGCAGTGTTTCAGGAATGCCACTTGGCAGACGGTCTATCATACTCTTTATTATCTTTGAAAGAGCGCGTGAATCAAGTCCGCCATTCTTCATTTTCTCCGTAGTATTATAATACGGCTGAAGTCCCATCTCATCGAGTTTCAACTCTGAAAGCGGGTCTATGTCGGGATGAACGAACTGAAATCTATGATTAAATTCTTTCGGACGACCAAATATTACGTATTTTACATCAAGACGGTAGCGGTTTACTACATACTCAGGTTTCGTAAACCATACAAGGTCTACAAATCCGGTCTTATCTGTAAAATGAGCTACGATACGTTTCTTACGCGGGGTAAGGTCGAATACCTCAAAACCTAAAAAATATCCGCATACCTGCACGTATGGCATATCATCGCGCAGGTCGCAGATATTATATATTTTGCTTCTGTCAATGTATTTATAAGGATAATATTCCAGCAGATCGCCGAAGCTGAAGACTTCAATCTCCTTATTCATCAGCGTCTTTTTTCTGGGACCTACCCCAGGCAAGAACTTTATATCCTGATCTAATATACCTGACATCAGCTGTTATTCATCATTTGAAATCTTCTACGAAAAGCTCTGCTATTCGTAAATCATATAATGTTGTTAATTTTATGTTTTCTCTGTTACCATCTACAAGAGTTACCTCACTGCCATAAGCCTCAACGACAGAAGCATCGTCAGTAAAGTCTGGATTAAAGGGACGGTTATAGGCATCCCTTAGCAGAGACAGATCGAAAACCTGAGGAGTCTGCACTGCACGATAGTTTGCACGGGGTACAGTACATCCCTGTTCTACATCTCTTAATGTATCAGTTACCTGTAACACTGGAATAGCTGCACCTGACTGTTCGGCAACATCAAAACAATGTTCAATGACATCACGCGATACAAACGGGCGTACGCCATCGTGTACTGCCACCAAGGCTTCCTCATCATCTGGAATAGCAGCCAGTCCGTTCTTAACCGACTGGAAACGTGTATCTCCGCCATCAACGATGGCACACTCTGCATCAAAACAGTACTTATCACAAAGTTCCTTCCAGTAATCCTGCTGGTCGTGAGGCAGAACAAGAATTATGTTAATATCTGCATCATAATCAGTGAAACAGAGGATTGTACGCATCAGCACTGGCAGTCCGCCCACCTCAAGGAACTGTTTTGGTATGTCAGTCCCCATACGCAGACCTTTGCCACCGGCAACTATTACTACGTACCTACTTAAATATGCGTTGTCCACGTTGGTTTCTACTTTTTTAATAATTGTGTATATATCATACCGTCTTCGAGCGCCTTAACGTTCTGTTCTCCGATATACCATTCTGCAATCTTATAAGCATAAGGGAATGCTGCGGCTGGTCCTCTGCCTGTTATAATGTTACCATCTACGGTAAAGAGTTCGGCTGTATATTCAGCACCTTCCAGCATAGTCTCGAAACCAGGATAACATGTGGCACGCTTACCTCTAAGTATTCCTAAGTCACCAAGAACCATCGGAGCTGCACAAATGGCACCGATTTTCTTTCCTTCCTCGTTATGGCGCAGGAGAGCCTTACGTAGGCCTTCGTGATTCTTCAGGTTTTCAGCTCCGGGCATTCCACCAGGAAGCAGAAAGAGGTCAGCATCATCCAGACATACGTCATCGAACATTACGTCAGCCTTCATTTCTACGCCATGAGCCGACTTAACCATAATGGTATCCATGATACTTACAGTTACGATGTCAACGCCACCTCTGCGGAGAATATCAACGGGTGCCAGAGCTTCGATATCTTCGAAACCATCGGCAAGGAATTCAAATACTTTCTTCATTTGCTTATTTGTTAAAGTTAAAGAAGACACTCTCTGTATTTCTCGATGGCATCCTTAAGTCCCATGTAAAGAGCATCAGAAATAAGAGCATGTCCGATACTTACTTCGTCAAGCCATGGAATACAGCGGTGGAAATAAGTAAGATTCTTAAGATTAAGGTCATGGCCTGCATTAAGTCCTAATCCGCATTCTCTGGCTGCAACGGCAGCATCGATATAAGGCTTTATTGCCTCTTCACGATCAGAAGCGAAACCAGTAGCATACGACTCGGTGTAAAGTTCTACACGGTCTGTACCGCATTTCTTTGCATTCTCAACCATATCAACGACAGGATCAACGAATATAGAAGTACGTATTCCTGCCTCCTTAAAACGTCCGATAATGTCCTGTAGATAACCGCAGTTCTTTATCGTGTCCCATCCATGATTAGATGTAAGCTGATGAGGATCGTCCGGAACAAGAGTAACCTGTGTAGGCTTTACTTCAAGAACGAGATTTATGTAAGACTCTATAGGATTACCTTCTATATTAAATTCTGTTTTCAATATCGGTTTAAGTTCTCTGACGTCATTGTATCTGATATGACGTTCGTCAGGTCTTGGATGAACTGTGATTCCCTGAGCACCAAATGATTCGCAGAACATAGCGGTTTTGAGAACATCTGGAAGATTACCTCCGCGTGAATTTCGAAGTGTCGCAACCTTGTTAATATTAACACTCAATTTAGTCATTTCAATATTTATTTTATGTGTTTTTTTCAGTTATCGGCAAATTAATGTATATTTGCATCTATATGACGGCAAAAATACAAAAAATTGCCATAACTCAATACGTTTACACGTAAAGAAAACATAAAAAGGCTCTAAATACATGCTCAACGACAAATTGACGTTTGCCATTTTTGGTAACACTTACCAGGCAGATAAAATATACCCTATAGTACAGCTTATGACTAAACTAAGGGATTACAAAGCCACCACGATAATAGAAGATTCGTTCTATAAATACCTGAAAGACAACTATGATGTAACAATTTCTGACATTCAGACTTTCACTGGCAGCAACTTTACTGCGGATTATGTCATCTCGTTCGGAGGTGACGGTACGCTGCTTCGTTCTGCCTCAATGGTAGGTAACAAGCAAATTCCAATAATTGGTATAAATACCGGACATTTAGGTTTTCTTGCGGCCGTAAGTCCCGAAAGAGTTGATTATGCCGTAGATGCCATTTATAACAAGAAATATAAATTAGAGGAACATTCCGTAATATGCATGGAAGTTAACGGCAAGCCCATAAAAGGATACAGCAATGCGCTGAATGACATTGCTATACTGAAACAGGACAGGGCATCTATGATTTCCATAACTACATACATAGACGGTGATCTGCTTGCCACATATAAGGCAGACGGACTGATTATCTCTACTCCTACGGGGTCTACAGCTTATTCATTATCCAACGGCGGACCCATCATGGCTCCTAAATCTGGAATACTTTGTCTCACGGCGGTGGCACCACACAGTCTGAATCTCCGTCCCGTTGTAATTCCCGATACGTCTAAGATTACTCTGAAAGTACGCAGTCGCAGTAATAATTTCCTTGCAGCCATCGATGGCCGTTCCATCAAGATGAATGATGATGTGACAATAACAATCAGTCGTGCAGACTATAACATAAACATCATCAAACAACCGAACAGCAGCTATTATGTTACCCTGCGTGAGAAAATGATGTGGGGAGTAGATTCCAGAAGATAAGCAATGCAGGAAAAGTCGTATACATCCAAGACCCAATATAAACTCAAGGACATTATCAGATGGCTGATAAATGTATTGAAGGATAACTGGCTGCAAACATCTATAAATGTCATAACAGGTATTCTCAGTGTTGTGGCAAGTCTGTCTACCGTATGGGCAGTAAAACATGCCATCGACGTGGCATCAGGTTACAACAGAGGTTCTATTTATATGTCCGTGGCTTTAATAGCCATCATCATTCTGGCTGACTTTGCCATAAACATCTCTAAAGTATGGATTCATAACACGTTAGGTATCAGGGCTCTTAACAGGATGCAGCAGCACATGCTTGACATAATATTGAATTCGCACATTGAAGGTAAAGATAAATATCATAGTGGTGATGTCATCAACCGTCTGGAAAACGATGCGAAGTCTGTTGTAAATTTCCTTACTGAGACGATACCGGAATCTTTATCTGTAGCACTGTTATTTACCGGTGCGTTTCTCTATCTATTTCAGATGGACCACACTTTAGCATTCATCACGGTGGCCATCATCCCTGTATTTATGCTTCTCAGCAAACTGTATATGCATAAGATGAGACGACTGACACGTAACATGCGTAATTCGGAAAGTCGTGTACAGAGCATTTTACAGGAAACTGTACAGCACAGAACGCTTATCAAGACTCTTGAAGGTAATGATACGATGCTCTCACGTATCTGTAATACACAGAACGAACTAAAAAGTAACGTTATAAATCGCACGAAATTCAGTCTGATATCCAACTTTATCATGAACTTCGGTTTTGCCACAGGTTATCTTATTGCTTTTCTATGGAGTGCCCTGCGAATGAGTGCCGGAACTCTGTCGTTTGGCGGTATGACGGCATTCCTACAGTTAGTCAATAAGATACAGATACCTGCACGCAATCTCGCAAAACTTGCTCCTGAATTCGTTAACGTAATCACGTCTGTCGAACGTCTTATGGAGCTTGAGGATAATCCTCTCGAAGAGAAGGGACAGCCTCTGAAAATTAAGGGATGTGCTGGCATAAGATTCGAAAATGTAAGTTATTCTTATCCGTCAGACAACAAGCAGGTACTAAAGAATGTTTCTTTCGATTTCAAACCCGGCAGCTGTACCGCAGTAGTAGGAGAAACCGGTATCGGTAAGACTACGATGATTAAACTTATTCTTGCGCTGCTTACGCCCGACAGCGGAAAGATTGAGATATATAACGAGAATGAAACAATTGCTGTTTCTAACCGTACACGCTGCAACTTTGTTTATGTTCCTCAGGGCAACAACCTTCTGAGCGGTACCATAAGGGAGAATCTGCGTCTTGGTAAGGTTGATGCAACCGAAGAAGAGATGAACGAAGCTCTTACCACTGCATCTGCCGATTTTGTACATTCTCTGCCCGACGGACTTGAAACGCGGTGTGGCGAGCGTGGCAGCGGACTGAGCGAAGGACAGTCACAGCGTATAGCTACGGCACGTGCGTTATTACGTAACCGTAATGTTCTTATCCTCGATGAAATAACAAGTGCACTTGACCCTGAGACTGAAAAAACGGTGCTTGACAATCTTTTAAATAAAAAGGGACATACAATCATAATGATTACTCACAAACCCGAAGTAGCAAAACGCTGCGATAACATACTTAGATTACCCGTTGGCGGAATTAATTTGATAAATATTTATGTGTAAAAAGTTGTGCA
>JAHHQW010000061.1 GCA_020026195.1 Prevotella sp. | reverse complement strand
CGATTCTATGTTTTATTTTAATTTATCGGTAAAAATTTACCGAAGTATTGTAATTATATACAAATCGAAAAATGTCGATGGAGTGATAACGATATAAGTCATGAATTTTGTAATTATGTGTAAACTATATGTTATGAGTTTGGTAATAAGTATCTATGGATTATGTTGTAAGAATAAAAAATACCATAAAACAGTTCCCTGTTTTATGGTATAAATATTAATAAAGATATATGTGGATCTTTAATTTTCGTTGTTGCTTTCTTCGTCTATGGCTTTTATTTTCTGCATAACGAGTGCAATTTCCTCTTCAATGTGGCGTTTTGCATTCTGCATTTCTTCTTCAAGTTTATTCTGCATTTTTTTACTCTTTGCAGTAAAGAAACCTATATTATTCTCGTAGTTGAGAAGATCCTGTTTAAGAGATTCAAGTTGTCTTACGAGGTACATACGCTGACGGCTAATAGATTTACTGTCATTCTGTTCTGCCATTCCTCTTATTCTTGACTTGAAGTTCTTTAGATGCTTATTTGCAGCAGAAATATTAAACTGCTTGAAAAGTTTGTCGAGAGCTTCGTGGTAGTCGTTGTTGACCTTTGTCTTATCCTTATAAGGAACAAAACCGATGCTGTTGAATTCCTCAATGAGTTTGTCAACTTCTTCTTTATTAGTATTTTCCTTTTCAAGAAGAGCGTTAAGACGTGCAATAACGTCAAGTTTTGCCTTTAGGTTATCACGTTCCTTGCTACGTGTATCCTTTGTAGCTTCCTTACGTGCATTGAAGAATGCGTTGCATGTCTCATTGAATTCTTTCCACAGGCGATCACCTACTTTGTGCGGAGTGTAACCTACAGATTTCCATTCTGCCTGAAGTTTCTTCAATGTTTCTGCTGTTTCGTTCCAGTTTGTGCTGCTCTCAAGAGCTTTTGCAGCTTTTATCAGTTCTTCTTTCTTTCTTATATTTTCTGAGAACTTTTCTTTAAGGTTCTTGAAGAATTCTGTTTTAGCAGCAAAGAATTCGTCACAAGCCTTTCTAAAGCGGTCGAAAATTTTTACGTTCATTTTCTGAGGAGCAAAACCGATTGTTCTCCATTCGTTCTGAATGTCCATTATCAGTTTTGTATCTCTTTCCCATTCGCTTATATTGGCTCTTTCAATTTTCAGAATTTCCTCAGTCTTCTCGCAGAGTGCTGTCTTTTTGTCCAAATTTTCAGTTTCCTGAGCTCTCAGACTCTCGAAATGTTCCTGATGACGTTTGTTTATAACCGTAGAGGCTGCTTTGAATCGAGACCAAATCTTGTCTCTAAGTTCTTTTGCTACCGGACCTGTTTCGCGGTATTGCTGGTGTAGCTCTTGAAGTTGATGGAATGCACTTACTACATCTTCCTCTTCTGCCAGTTTCTCAGTCATCTCGCATATGTTTGTCTTGATTTCAAGATTTTTCTTGAAATCGTATTCGCGAGCCTCATTGTTAAGTTTCAGAAGGTCGTAATACTGTTCTACATAAAGCTGGTAGTTACGCCATAATTCAGAAGCTTCAGTAGCTGGAACGTTCTTTATCTCTTTCCATTCCTGCTGTAGTTTTTTGAAATCCTGATAAGACTTGTTAGCCTGGTCGGGTGATGTAGCCATACCTTTTATTTCCTCGATTATTTCGAGTTTGCGTTTAAGGTTAGCTTGCTTTTCCTCTTCCATTTCAAGGAATATATTGTGACGTCTTTCCTTTATGGCATTCATTTCAGCCTTGAAAGACTCTTCTATATCGTCGATTTCTGGAACGAATTCCTCGGCATTTCCGCCTTTTTCAATAAATTCGTTTCTTGCAGCTTCCTTCTCTGCATTGAGAAGTTTGTAGAAAATGGTCTTAAGATAGTTAACCTCGTTCTTGTCGGGTGTTTCTTCGCCCTGTGCTATTTCCTTTATTCTTTCAAGAACTTCTGCTTTTGATGCATAGTTTTTCTTCTCGAACACTTCTTCCATTACCGGTTCACCGGCATTTTCTGCAGCTGCATCGTCAGCGTTTGCTACGATTTCTTCTGCCTCCATACTTACCTTTTTAAGGTCTTTGTCTTGAGAGTCCATCTTTTCAATAATTTAGTTTATGAATATGGTTTTCATACTGATTTTTAAAGTTGCAAACTTACTTAAAAATCTGATATCTACCTAACAATTAATAATAATTCGTATCTTTTACTCTAAATCATGCGTTTATGTCTGAAAATCCACCATGTAACGACCGATAAACTAATCGAAATTAACACGGCAACGCCAAAGCCATACGTAGTACCTTCCATTCCGTTTACCAGGTTCATACCCATGAAACTTGATATAAGTGTCGGAATCATGAGGATGATAGATACTGTAGTAAGTGTACGCATAACCGTATTAAGGTTATTGCTCAGAATACTCGAGTAAGTATCCATTGTAGATTCAAGAATATCTGAATAGATGCTTGCTGTTTCACGAGCCTGACTTATCTCGATATTTACGTCTTCTATAAGGTCGGCATCAAGTTCGTCGACCTGCAGCTTGAACTTTAGTTTTGCCAGAAGGTTCTCGTTGCCGCGGATTGATGTAATGAAATAAGTAAGAGAGTCTTGCAGACGACTGAGTCCGATGAGTGATTCGTTGTCGATGTCTTTGTCAAGATTACGCTTGGCCTTGTCAATAAGGTTGTTAATCTGTTTTAGTCGTTTCAGATACCATACGGCAGAAGAAAGGAAAAGTCGGAAAATCATATCGACATAGTCGGTGAATCCTTCTTTGCGTTTCTGTTGGTATGTAACGAAGTCTATCATCATATTTGTTTCGTAATGGCATATGGTGATAGTTACGTCACGCTTATGAATAATACCGAGTGGGACAGTAATGTATGGTGTACGCGAACGTACTTCCTTTACGTACGGTATACGAAGGATTATGAGCATCCATCCGTCATCGTATTCGTAACGTGCCCTCTCGTCGTTATCGCTAATGTCTGAAAGAAAATAATCGGGAATTTCGAATCTCTCTTCAAGTATGCGCTGATCTTCTTCTGTTGGACAGGTAACCTGAATCCAACTGTTAGACTGCCACTGGTCTATGGATTTTAATCCATTGGTTGTGTTCCAATATGTAATCATATAAAATTATCTCCATTAATTAAAGGATACCGAGATAATCTTATATTATAAGCTTACAACCCCGGCATCAGAAATTTCATACTATTCGCGTGATAATCGTCCATAATGATATTATTACTCTTCTTTATTTGTGCTGCAAAAGTAATAATTTATATTCGATTTATGAAATAAATGTAAATAATTTGAATACCGAGATGTGCGTATTAGTATAAAAAAACAATAATCGGTGCAGTATGAATCATATTTATTCACTCTGCACCGATTATAAATGTATAAAAGTGTGTGTTAGAATTCGCTTGTGAAGTGGAATTTTATGTGCTTGAAGTCCTGCTGTGCCATTTGCAGCATATAGCCAGAGTCTGCAAGGAACACGTCGCGTCCCTGACGGTCTTTTGCCATATACTGGTACTTACGATCCTTGAAAGCCTTTAGATGTTCTTCGCTGTCGGATTCAATCCAACATGCCTTATGAAGATGTACAGGCTCCCAGCGGCACTTAGCATTATATTCGTTTTCAAGACGATACTGGATTACTTCAAACTGCAGCTGTCCGACTGTACCGATAATCTTGCGACCGTTAAACTGGTTAACGAACAACTGTGCAACACCTTCGTCCATCAGCTGTTCTATACCCTTGTTGAGCTGTTTGCTCTTCATAGGGTCATCGTTTTCTATGTATTTGAACATTTCAGGTGAGAAAGAGGGCAGTCCCTTGAAATGTATATTTTCTCCTTCTGTTAGAGTATCACCAATCTTGAATATTCCGTTGTCGGGCAGACCTACGATATCTCCAGGATAAGCTTCGTCAATGGTACTCTTGCGGCGAGCCATGAACTGAGTTGGTGATGAGAAACGTACAGTTTTGCCAAGACGAACGTGTGTATACGGCTGGTTACGAACAAATTTGCCGCTACATACCTTACAGAATGCGATACACGAACGATGGTTTGGGTCGATGTTAGCAGTAATCTTAAATATAAATCCACTGAACTTAGGTTCAGAAGGAAGAACTTCACGTTCTTCTGCAGGTGTGGGTTTGGGACTGGGTGCTATTTCTACGAAACAGTTTAGCAGTTCTTCAACACCAAAGTTGGTAAGCGCACTACCGAAGAATACAGGAGCTACTTTTGCGTTACGGTAATCGTCGATGTTGAATTCCGGGTATACACCGTCAATGAGTTCCAAGTCACTGCGAAGCTGCTCGGCGTCTCTTTCTCCTACATACTTGTCAAGTTCGTCAGATTCTATATCAATTTCCACCTTTTCAGTAACGCGCTGCTTGTCTGATCTGAAAAGGTTAAGGTTCTTTTCATAAATGTTATATACGCCCTTGAACTGAGCGCCCTGGTTTATAGGCCATGTAAGCGGACGTACACCAATCTGTAATTCTTCTTCAAGTTCATCGAGAAGATCAAAAGGATTTTTTCCTTCGCGGTCCATCTTATTTACAAAGATGATAACAGGAGTGTTACGCATGCGGCACACGTTCATAAGTTTACGTGTCTGTGTCTCGACACCTCGTGCACAGTCCACTACGATGATGGCAGAGTCTACGGCTGTCAGTGTACGGAATGTATCCTCGGCAAAATCCTGGTGACCCGGAGTATCAAGTATGTTGACCTTGTAACCCTGATAGTCGAATTCCATTACAGAAGTAGACACTGATATACCACGCTGCTTCTCTATATCCATCCAGTCGGATGTTGCGGTCTTCTTAATCTTGTTACTCTTTACTGCACCGGCAACCTGAATCTGACCACCATAAAGCAGAAACTTTTCTGTAAGTGTTGTCTTACCGGCATCCGGGTGAGCGATGATGGCAAAAGTTCGTCTTCTTTCAATCTCGTTCATTATCTTAAACTATCTTCTTTTTATCTTGTTTGTAAATACTAAAACCTCTCGATACATTTTTTCAGACTTTCTTCCCAGTAAGGTACTTCAATACCATAAGTCTCTTTAATCTTTGTCTTGTCAAGTACTGAAAAAGCCGGACGGGTAGCAGGAGTAGGGTATTCTGAAGTATGTATCGGACGTACGTTACATTTTGTGATACCGGCAATTCTGTGAATTGCTTTTGTAAAGTCATACCAGCTTATAACGCCTTCGTTAGAGAAATGGTATACTCCTGGAATGATACCTTTTTTGACAGCAGTCATTATCGCTGTTGCAAGGTCGTGAGCATAAGTCGGAGTTCCTATCTGGTCGAAAACGACTCCAAGACTTTCTTTTTCCTTGCCTAAACGTATCATTGTCTTAACAAAATTATTCCCAAAAATGCTGTACAGCCATGCCGTACGGATTATCATTACTTTGCTGCATGACTGCTGTGCTTTAAGTTCGCCACGATATTTTGTGTCACCATAAACACTGTTTGGACAAGGCTTCACATCCTCAGTGTAAGGAGTGTGTCCTGTTCCGTCAAACACATAGTCTGTAGATATCTGTATGAGCCATCCGTTACGTTTTTCAACTGCTGCACCCAGTATACCGGGAGCTTCGACGTTCAGTTTTTCACATAGTTCCTTGCTGCTTTCAGCCTTGTCAACGGCTGTGAATGCAGCACAGTTTATAATGCCGTCTATGGCATTGCTCTGTACGTATGATTCTACGGCAGCACTGTCAGTTATGTCAAGTTCGGCAACATCAGTGTTGAAGAACTTATATTCTTTATAATCATTTTGTAACAGCTGGATTTCGTTTCCCAACTGACCGTTGCATCCGGTAATGAGAATATTCATAGTTATATCAGTTTAATCTTCATCGAAGTTAATACCTTCGGTTTTATCCTTCATGTAATAATCGTTAAGCATTCCGACGAACGTCGTGATTTCCTTTATGGCATGTTGTGTGTCCGGGCTTATCTCTTTTTTCTGTAAGCGTAACATCATTATTCCATAGAGAGCGTTGAAACAAGTCTCGATTTCGTTGGCATCCTTATTAGAACCTTTGTGTCTTAGTTCTACAATAAAAGGCAGAACTCTGTAGTATTCGCTGTTGTAAAAAGGAAATTTTGTGCTCTGAAGAAGTTGTAAATGTAAATCGTTCAGGTCGGCCACCAGATTTTTGTTTATCTGCAGATGTCCGCTTTCACGACATCCTTCGCCGTTCATCATTCGAATGATGTCTCCGTACCAGTCGGTCATCTCTTCCTTCTGCTCGTCGGTGAGGTCGAATTTTGCAATGTATTCCTTCTTTATTTTAGACAGGCTGAATCCGTATGCTCTGATTAAGTCTTCCACCTGCCACATGTATAAAAGATATTCTGCAATGTTGCTTTTTCTTAACTTATGTGCAATAAACATAGATGTGAATTTTTTAAAACAGGCTTTAGGTAAATGTGTAAAGATTGAATACCGTGCCTATGATAACGATTATAGAAACTACCACCACCACGGCGCCAATAACTTTGTTGATTATCACGATGCCGTTTGTGTCGAATTTACCTCTTATTTGTTCTATGAGCCATGTAAGGCCATACCACCATAGCAGTGCACCTATCACTATACCGAAGTAACCGCCTATCATCATTGCGGGCTGGTCGGGAATAACGAAGGCAAACTGTGCAAAACATGCCATGAAGAGGAATATTATCAGTGGGTTTGAGAACGTCACAAGAAATGCCGTTATGCCGTTATGTATAAGCGAACCTTTGTTCTTTCCACTTATGTGCATTTTACGCGTGGGATTAGAGAAATAGCTGTAAATACCGAATGCCAGGAGCATAAGACTACCTGTAATCTGAAGTATAAACATGTTATGTCCGCGCTGTATGATGTCCATTACGAAACTCATTCCGTAACCAGTAAAAAGGGCATAAATTATGTCACTGATACAGGCACCGATACCAGTAACAAAGCCGTACCATCTGCCTTTGTTCAGTGTACGCTGTACACATAAAACACCGACCGGCCCCATTGGCGCAGAGGCCAAAACACCGATCAGCACTCCTTTGAATACCAAATCTACTATATCTAACTGAAATGGGAATGCCATAATTTTTGCAAAAGTGCTAATTTTTTATCAAAGATACAAATTTTACTATTAAAACTTTGTCCAACTTCAATAATTTTGATAACTTTGTTGCGATGAAAGTTAACAAAAAAACATTAAAACATATATCATAAATGAACGAACAGACAATTAAACCTTATGTAATAGGTTTGGACTTAGGTGGAACAAATTCTGTGTTTGGTATTGTTGACAGTCGTGGAGAAATCAAGGCTACTACATCTATCAAGACACAGGGTTATGATGGAGTAAACGGATATGTCGAAGCTTCTGTCGAAGCTCTTCAGCTTATCATCGACCAGGTCGGTGGAATAGATAAGATTAAGGGTATGGGTATCGGTGCTCCTAATGGAAACTTCTACAACGGAACAATCGAATTTGCTCCTAACCTTTCATGGGGACGCGATGGCGTTGTGCCTCTCGCTAAGATGTTTTCTGATCGTCTCGGCATACCTGTAGCTCTTACTAACGATGCTAATGCAGCTGCAATTGGTGAAATGACTTATGGTGTGGCTCGTGGTATGAAGAACTTCATTGTAATAACACTTGGTACAGGTGTGGGTTCTGGTATCGTAATCAACGGTCAGCTTGTTTATGGTAGTGATGGTTTCGCAGGTGAGCTTGGTCATACAGTAATACGTAAGGACGGACGTCAGTGCGGTTGTGGTCGTAAGGGTTGCCTTGAAACATATTGTTCTGCAACAGGTGTTGCACGTACAGCAGTTCAGTTCCTTAAGGAAAGTCAGGAAGAGTCTCTTCTCCGTACAATTCCCGTAGAGAACATTACATCTCTCGATGTCTCTATTGCAGCAGAAAAGGGAGATATGCTTGCTAAGCGTGTTTATGAATATACAGGTGAAATTCTTGGTGAGGCTTGTGCAGACTTTGCTGCATTCTCTTCTCCTGAGGCTTTCATATTCTTCGGTGGTCTTACAAAGGCTGGCGATTTGCTTATGGATCCTCTGAAACGCAGTTTCGACGAACACGTTCTGCGCATATTCAAGGGCAAGTCTAAGTTCTTGGTTTCAGGACTTGACGGTTCTTCTGCCGCAGTGCTCGGTGCTTCGGCAATTGGTTGGGAAATCTAATCCAACAAGATATGATAAGGCGGAGAAAAGTCTCCGCCTTTTTTATTTAACTAAAATGAAATTACGCGATCTTATATATCTTAATAAATCAGACAGAAACAGTCTTATAGTTTTAATATTAGTAGTTATAGTGGCACTTGCCGTAATCATTTATGGCAATGATGGAAAAAATGGAAGAAGTTCCGGCAACGCGGATATTGTCAGAGAAAGAAATATAACATATTATCCAAGAAGCAGGGATTATGTTAAGAAGAGGAACTCGCGTAAGATAGATGACGAACCTTTAGATTGTGAAAAACACAAAGAAATAGTATTAAAGAAATTTGATCCTAATACAGCCGACAGTACTACTCTGTTAGGTCTGGGACTATCGCGCTGGCAGGTACGTAATATTTACAAGTATCGTGCACATGGAGGAATATACAGACAGAAAAAAGATTTTGCACAACTTTACGGTCTTACTGTAAAACAGTATAGAATGATAGAGCCTTATATCGTAATATCAGATGATTACAGAGAGGCTTCAACTCTCTTCAGGGAAGAAGAACGTGATACTGTTAAATATCCGATAAAGCTAAAAGAAGGAGAGTATGTGTATCTTAATATCTCTGATACTACAGAGTTGAAGAAAGTTCCTGGTATAGGTTCGGGTTATGCACGGGCTATAATAAATTATGGTAAACGCCTTGGTGGTTATGTAAAAGTGTCACAGCTTATGGATATTGAAGGCTTTCCAGAGAAGTCGTTGAAATATTTTGATATAAAGCCGGTGAAGATAAGGAAAATAAATATTAATCATTCCAGTGTTTCCAAAATGCAGCGTCATCCTTATATAACGTTCTTTATGGCAAGGACTATAGCCGACTATGTACGTCTGGATGGTCCTATAAAAGACATATCTCAGTTAAAATATAATGAGAATTTTCCTCCTGAAATTATAGAGCGTATACGACCATATTTGGAATATTGACCGTTCTATCGTTAGTTACGTGAATTTTACCTGACTGCAATATCCATGTTATTAATTTTCAGAACTATTATTCTTCTCGTAACCAATGGTTAAGCGCATAAGATCATAGAAACTTCCATTATATACGTTACAGTCTACATAACCTTTAATTCCAGGTAAATGTGCAGCGTCGGTATGCTGCCAGAATTTCCATTCGCCTTTGTACTTTACTTCTTTAACATAATAATGTGCAATCCAGAAAGGGTATCGGTCGAATAAGGGAGAGTCTAAATAGCTGGTTTTAAACTTATATCCTGTATATATAATAGGTGTAATACCATATTCTTTTTCAATAATTGTAAGCCATTTAAGTACGTCGTTCTGAAATGTCTTCAAGTTGGTAGAATTAGGAAAGTCCTCAACGTCAAGGACAGGTGCAAGGTCGCCCTTTTCCAAAGAAACTTTATTTATAAAGAATTTAGCCTGTTCTTCAGGGGTAGTAATATTACTCCAGTAATGGTATGCTCCGCGAATGAATCCGTATTCACGTGCATTCTTAAAATTATCTTTGAAGTTTTCGTCTACAAGGTAGTCTCCCTGTGTCGCTTTTATAATGATGAATGAAAGAGGGTTGTTGTTAATTGTAGCACCTGCCAGTTTTTTCCAGTCAATTTCGCCCTGATGGTGGCTTATGTCGATGCCATGTATCTCACTTACTTCAGGATAATCCTTTGTGCCATATATACCTTTCCATCTTATGTTGAACGGACTGATGAAAAGCTGATAAAAACCCCATACATATAATGTGGCGAGCAGAATCTGAAATAAATATTTAGCCCACTTAGGAAATGTTCTTTTATTTTTAGAACCTTTCTTCTTGTTGTGCTGTTTTATAACGGTCAGTTTCTTATCCCTCATTAAATGTATATAAAAAGAAAAGTGGAAAATGATAAGACTTGAAATCTACATTTTCCACTTTTATTGTGTTTAATAGACTCTTTTCAGATTATTATTTCTTTTTCTGTTCGAGAGCCAGTGTGTGTGTCGTGATATCGCAGACATCGCTCGGACCCCAGAACTGGATAGGACCAGGATAGATGAAGCAAGTGTCGCGGCTCCATGCATCGCGGTTAGAAACAAACTGTTTGAAAGGTTCGCCTTCAAGATCCACGAGAGCCTTCTTGATAACGGGCTTGTTCTTACCGTTACGTTTTTCGATGTTAAGCATCATTGTGATAGGAACACCACCTGCAATCCAGTTTTCAGGTTTGTCTGTAGTATTCTTAACTATTGCCATATAACCTGTCTTGCCACCAGCGATAAGCAGTGCTGCACTGATACCGAGAGAGTAGCAGTAGTTAGCATCGAAGTTTGACGGATAAGCGCATCGTCCCTCATAACCGAGGAAGTGGTACTGTGTTGCGAACTGTCCGAAGTACTTGCCTTCCTGCTTCCACTGATAAAGTTTGTCAGCACACATTTCAGCAATCAGACGGTCTGTCTCAATGTTTGAAACAGGTACGTTTCCGTGCGGGTCACGTTCCATTGCAAGAACACGTGCAACACCTTCTGGAAGAGTCTCAAATGTTGATTTTCCTTCGGGGCTTAAGTGGTCAAGAATGTAAGTGCGCTGTGACTTAGAGTTCAGATCCTTGTATTCGTGTCCGTGCTTTATAAGCATTTCGTTGAGTTCGTCAATAAGACGACCGATAGCCGGAATGAATTCGATAAGACCTTCAGGAATAATAACTGTACCATAGTTGCGGTCCTTACGAGCGCGGAATGCAATAGTTTTACAGAGGTCTTCAACGATGCTGTTAAGTGAGAGGTTCTTTTCCTGAACTTCCTCAGAGATGATACAATAGCTGGGCTGGCACTTAAGAGCACATTCCAATGCTACGTGTGATGCAGAACGGCCCATCACCTTGATGAAGTGCCAGTATTTCTTACCAGAGTTACAATCACGCTGAATGTTACCGATAAGTTCTGCGTATGTCTTTGTTGCAGTATCGAAACCGAAAGAAGTTTCGATCTGATCGTTCTTCAAGTCACCATCAATTGTCTTAGGACAACCGATAACCTGAATGTTTTCTTTCTTCTTCTTATAGTATTCTGCAAGAATAGCAGAGTTTGTGTTCGAGTCGTCGCCGCCGATGATTACGAGCGCTGAGATGTCAAGGTCCTTCATGATAGACAGACCCTTTTCAAACTGTTCCTCTGTCTCAAGCTTTGTACGTCCTGAACCAATCATGTCGAAACCACCGGTGTTACGATATTCGTTAACGATTTCTTCAGTGATTTCCATGTAGTGGTGATCGATAAGTCCGTCGGGACCCATCATAAAGCCATAAAGACGGTTGTTGGCACCCAACTTCTTGAGCTCATCGAACAGACCGCATATTACGTTGTGACCGCCAGGAGCCTGTCCGCCAGAAAGAATAACACCTACGTTGAGTTCCTTCTTGAGCGGTTTGTCACTCTGAACAAATTCTACAAGCGGCATACCGTAAGTATTGGGGAATAACTTCTTGATTTCTTCTTTGTCGTTTGCAGGTTCCATAACCTGTCCTTCTTTAATCTTTACCGGACCCTGAAGAGCTTTTGGCAATTTTGGTACATAAGATACCCTTTCCTTATGCAAAGCACTTTTTCTCATAAACTAATCCTTTTTACTTAATAATTATAATCTATACCTAAGTGCTGCAAATTTAATGAATTTATCGATAAATAAGAAAATAAATCAATTAAAAAAGACATATAC
>JAHHQW010000060.1 GCA_020026195.1 Prevotella sp. | reverse complement strand
AGACTAAATTACTGAACATCAATAGATAAATATATTTTTAAGGGACGACTATGTAACATTGTTATTAAAGTATTAACATTATTTTTCCGTCTATTTCTTGCTTTGAATATCGTAAATAATTATATTTGCAGCCACATAATATGCATGAAACTGCTGCATAATTATGAATACGGTATCAACATTGTTTAATGTAAATCTAAAACATAGTGCAGGTAAAGAAAAAAATTATATCATTTACATTGTGTCTTGCAGGTATTACGGGAGCTTCAGCACAGAATTTACATCCTGATGATTTACCGCACAGACTCTCGCCCCATGCTCATGTGCATCATCTTCCGGTTTTTAAGCCGGCAGAAGTAGGAGATGACCGTTATGAAAAGTTTGCCTTTGACATCATTTCTACTGCTAAGAAATATATAGGAGCGCGTTATTCGAGGGGTGCAATGGGACCAAATCGTTTCGATTGTTCAGGCTTTACCACTTATGTATATAAATTAAATAATGTTCGTCTTAACCGTAGTTCTCGCACCCAGTATACACAGGGCATATCGGTAAGTCGTGACAATTTGCAGAAAGGCGACCTTGTGTTCTTCAGCGGCAGCCGCCGTAGCAAAAATATAGGTCACGTAGGTATAGTAACCGATGTTGACGGAAAGAACTTCTCATTTATTCATGCCAGCAGCGGTACAGGCGTAATAATATCACGTTCGTCCGAATATTATTACAGTTCGCGTTATGTCGGTGCCAGACGCATAGCATTAGATTAGTTCTTCTTCAAATTCCATAAATCTTTTGTTATTACGAAAGTTTGTAAACGCAATTGCGAAAGTTTGTAAACGCAATTGCGAAAGTTTATAAACGCAATTGCGAAAGTTTCTGAATAAGGTATGTTTACTTTATGTCGTACATATAGATAATAAAAAATCCCTTCCGCAACAATGGAAGGGATTTTTATTTGTATAGTAAGTTAAACTAAAATGCTTAGCAAACTTTCTCGAGACGCTTCATGATAGAGAACATGAAGAGAGCTGCAACGAGACAGAGACCGAGGAGGATACCCCAGATGTAGATAAGAGGTAACGGACCCCAGAGAAGTGATGCAATCTGAACACCGTAGTTACCGATAGCTGTAGCTGCGAACCAGCCACCCATCATAAGACCCTTCAGTTTTGGAGGAGCTACCTTAGATACGAATGAGATACCCATCGGTGAGAGCAGAAGCTCAGCGAATGTAAGTACGAGGTATGTAGAAGCAAGCAAGTTAGGACTTGCGGGGTTTGTCAGTGAACTTGCGTCAGCTTTCAGTTCGTCTGGTGTAGGCATACCCATGCTGCCCATTACCATGATGCAGTATGCGATGGCTGCGATAACCATACCGTATGCAATCTTACGAGGTGCAGAAGGTTCTTTACCCTTGCTTGCAAGCCATCCGAAGAGAGCCAGAGATACAGGAGTAAGAGATACAACATAGAACGGGTTGAACTGCTGGAACTGCTGGGGAAGAAGTTTGATAACTTCGTCGAGAGTTCCGTATACACCTGCTATACCTGCGATACATGCTACGAGGATAACACCGGCAATAGTCTTAGCCTTCTTTGTGTTCTCGTTATCGAAGATAGCGAAGATAGAGTAAACAGAAACAACAGCCATTGTCAGGATACCGATGTTGAACAGCATACGTGTTGCACCTGTAGCCTCGGAAGCCGTGTAGTCACGAGCAAAGAATGTCAGTGTAAGACCGTTCTGGTGGAATGCCATCCAGAAGAAAATAACAACGATGAACACGAGAACAAGAGCTGTAACGCGCTGTTTTGTTTCCTGCGGTGTAAGTTCTTCTTCCTGAGCAGCGTTGTCGGCAGCAGCCTGCTTTTCGCTGTTCTCAACATGCTTGAATGTGCTGCGGAAGCCGAAGTAGATGGCTGCAGAGATAATCAGTGAAAGACATGCAATTGCGAAGCCCCAGTTGTAAGCCTGTGAAAGACTGTGGATGTAAGCATCAGCGAAAGCACCGTCAGCGAGTGTTGTACCCATTGCATTCATCTGTGAGTGCAGGATAGCAAGGTTCTCGGGAGTTGCTGTACCTTCCATTACCTGGTGGCAGATAGCGGGCAGCTTACCATCGTAGAAGAAACCATCGTTAGCCATCATCCAGTCTGTCATCTTTGTGGCTGCAGCAGGTGCGAACATAGCACCGATGTTGATAGCCATGTAGAAGATAGAGAATGCTGTATCACGCTTAGCACTGTACTTTGGATCGTCATAAAGGTTACCTACCATAACCTGCAGGTTACCTTTGAAAAGACCTGTACCGATAGAGATGAGGGCAAGAGCTCCGATCATGCTCATAAGACCGATTGTGTCGGCTTCTGTAGGGATAGCAAGACAAACATAACCCAGGAACATCACAACGAGTCCGAGTTTTACCATCTTACCGTAACCATACTTGTCGGCTAAGATACCACCGATAAGGGGCAAGAAATAAACAAATGCAAGGAAGGTTGAGAAGTATGTACCTGTCAGAGCTTCCGAAAAGCCGAATTTGGCCTGCAAGAATAACGTGAAAATGGCAAGCATGGTATAGTATCCGAAACGCTCGCCTGTGTTGGCTAATGCCAACGCATAAAGTCCTTTTGGTTGTCCTTTAAACATAATTTGATTTATTTAGATTTAGTTTTTATGATGTCAAAAAGGTAAGTTAATTTAATAACTATGTTTCCGAAATTAGACTTACCGAAGTAGTCCTTATTAGAGTTTCCATAGATGTTTCCCAGTCCATAGTAGTAGCGGCCTTCAAGAAGAAAGTGTCCCACTCTGGGTATTGAGTATTCCATTCCTAATCCCGCGGCGATACCATAGTCGAATTTGTTTTCAATCTTCATAGTATCCTGAGCCACCACCTTGTTAGAACGGTCGTTCATGTTACGGTCCGCAAAATTAAAGTTGCTTTCCGTTGTCTCACCGATACAGAAACCTACCTGCGGACCGGCACGGAAAAAGAACTGGAATCCCTTTTCTTCCTTTCCCCATGCTAAGTTTGCAAACAGAGGAATCTGTATGTAATCCATGTGTCTTGAGTACTTCTCGGCAACACCTGTCGTAGGATTTATTACCGGAGCATCATTGTTGTCTATGATATCTTCAGTCCATCCGATACGTGCGTAATTAACTTCAGCATATATGGAGCAGATGCTCTTGAAATATTTTTCGCATACATATCTTATGGCAACGCCTCCCATCATTCCAGTATGCATTTTTTGATTCACTTTCGGAGTGAATCCCACGTTAGACATCACGAAACCGCCGCCGGCACCTATGCTTAGGTTATTGCGTCGTTCGCCAATCTGAGCACTGGCTGCAACTGCTGTGAAGATAAGAATTAATGTCAGTAGCTTTTTCATGTTTTAATACGCGATCGATTCAATCGACTGGTCGTTTTTATAGTGAATAAACATGAAAGCTGCATTGCGATATCCGCCCTCTGGCGAAGCCTTTTCAAAATACATCGGCATCTGTACGTAGTTCGTAACGTTCTGATGCTTAGCACCATTAAAATTGCTGCCGTAATGATTTACACCACGTATGAAATACATTGCGTGGTCGTAACCCATCAGGGCATATTTGGGTGTCGTCGGCAGCATTTTTGACTTAAACCATCTGTAATAGTCTGATTCAATCTTTCTTGTTGCCGTAGACTGAGAATTGTAGTAGAAATAAGTGGGAATATACACGTCGCAGACTGCAAAGTCGGCAGTTCTGTACTTCTCGAATGTGAACCATTCGTGGTAGCCCATCATCGAAATCTTAAGTTCCGGATTTCTTTTCTTTACCGCCTTGATACGTGTAACAGCCTTGTCAAATGCCTTCATGCCGGCAGAATTGAGAATAACGATGTTCTGTCTGTTCTTTCTGAAAGCCTTTGTAAACTTCTTGTCGTCAGAGTTTATGTTTGTTATGCTGTATTTTATGTCTTCGTGATCGAAGAAATTTCTGGCAGTAGAGGTGAAGTCGCCTTTGGGATGCTCCGAATCGTTACAATCCACGATTATAGGATTGGTCTTACCAAATAAGCCGAATAACTTCTTACATGCAGTTTCTTCGAAAATAGGATTAAATTCGCTGAGTGTGAATACATGACTGTTGTTCAGAATCTCATTACCGGCATGAGCAAGAGGTATTGCAAGACGTATGTTATGAGTGCTTGCAAATGTTCCGAGACGTGGAATCTGGTGAGAATAATACGGACCAAATATTATGTTGCAGTTTGATGCTCCCTGCTCTTTGAGAACAGCTTCTAAGTCAGCATGCTTAGAAACGTCCCATGCATGAACGTTAATGTTGTAATGTTCTTTTTTTAGCTCGTTGCAAGCCATAAGTATTCCGCGATAATATTCCACCATGTCGCGTCCCTCTGCCGAATTATTATTCAGAGGCAGCATTACGCCGATGTTTATCGAATTGTTGTTTCTTCTGTTATTTATTGTTCTTTTTGCAGGAATATTGATGACGTTTCCAGCCTTCACCCCATAATTAGAATCTATTATTCCAGGGTTGGCATTCTTTAATTCATCCTTTGTAAGTCCGTATCTGCGAGAGATGCTGTAGATAGTTTCGCCTTCTACAACCTTATGAGTTGTAGAAACCGTTCCGTTCTGTGCATTTACTGCTGACAGATTAAAAATGAATAATATTAAGAATATATGTTTTAAAAAACGTATCATAAATTTGTTTTGCGAAATACGATTGCAAAAATACAAAAAAAGAGTGGCTAAATCAACTTTATTACGTATTTTTGCAATAATAATTCAATAATAATGTGAAAATGAAGAAGATAAATACCTTAATTGTAGTGCTTCTCGCAATATGTTTCAACCTTCAGGCACAAGATACACCGACAATTAACCCTAAAGCCGTGTTCTATAACAATGATGCCGAAGAGGAAAGTGTAAATATAAGTGCTTCTGCTCCGCTTCGTGCAGTGTTTACGGCCAATCCTGAATATGCTGACGGATGGGATGCCACTTACGAATGGCGTTTCTATTTGGAAGGCGAAGAATCTAAACCTTACCTCGTTCGTTATGAACAGGATACCGAATATACATTTGTCAAGGCTGGTGCCAACAACGTTGTGCTTTTTGCTAAGTTTACGCGTGGCAGCGAAGTCGTGGAGTATAATCAGGAGTATTGGAACGAGATAGGTCCGATACGTGTAACCATCAGCGAAAGTAAACTTTTCATGCCTAATGCATTCTCGCCTAATGGCGACGGCTTCAATGATATCTATAAGGCAAAGGACGGATATCAGTCTATTGTGTCTTTCCATGCCTATATTTTCAACCGCTGGGGACAGAAACTGTACGACTGGACCGATCCCGCTGGAGGATGGGACGGTAAGTACAAGGGCAAGGATGTTGCCGAAGGAGTATATTTCGTATTGGTTGAGGCAAAAGGTGCCGACGGACGAAAGTTTAGTATAAAGCGTGATGTTAATCTCCTGCGCGGATATACCCAGGGAGTTAACGGTGGCGGCGGTGAAGTTGCCCAATGATTTTAAATTGTAATGAGTAAAGAGAAAATAAATGTCTGGGGTGCACGTGTACATAACCTCAAGAACGTAGATGTCGAGATACCGCGTAACAGTCTTACGGTAATTACCGGAAAGAGCGGCTCGGGAAAGTCTTCGCTTGCCTTCGATACTATTTTTGCAGAAGGACAGCGCAGATACATAGAAACATTCTCGGCATACGCACGTAATTTTTTAGGCGGACTACAGAAACCTGATGTTGATAAAATCACAGGTCTCAGTCCGGTCATCAGCATAGAACAGAAGACTACAAATAAAAATCCCCGTTCTACGGTAGGAACCACGACGGAGATTTATGACTTCCTGCGTCTTCTTTTTGCACGTGCGGGAACAGCATATAGTTACGTCACGGGTGAGAAGATGGTGAAATACTCACCCGAAAAAATACTTTCCATGATACGTTCCGATTACGATGGGAAACGTATACTGCTTCTTGCTCCGTTAGTTCGTAACCGTAAGGGACATTACCGCGAACTCTTTGATTCTATGCGCCGTAAAGGATTTCTTTATATGCGTGTGGACGGTGATGTCGTGGAGATAACAGACGGCATGAAACTCGACCGATATAAGAATCATAATATCGAAGTCGTAGTAGATAAAATAAAAGTAAAGGAAGGAGACGAAGAACGTCTGCGCAAGAGTGTTGAACTTGCCATGAAACAGGGTAAGGGCATTATTGCGGTGATGGATAAGGACAGTGAGGAAGTAAAATATTTCAGTCGCCGACTGATGTGTCCTACCACAGGACTGTCGTATGGTGACCCGGCTCCTAATAAGTTTTCTTTCAACTCACCCGAAGGAGCATGTCCGAGATGTAACGGACTGGGATATGTCGATGTGATAGATGTTGATAAAATAATCCCTGATACTTCGCTTTCGGTACGCGACGGAGCTATAGTGCCATTGGGAAAATATAAGAATCAGCTGATATTCTGGCAGATAGAATCTATACTGAAAGATTATGAATGCGCCCTTGATACACCTGTTTCTGAAATACCCGAAGAGGCGATAGATAAGATACTGCATGGCAGCATAGACCATGTTAAGATAGCAAAGGAAATAGTACATACCTCAAGTGATTATTTCTCTACATTCGAGGGTGTGGTAAATTACCTTAAGGACATCATCGACAAAGACGAGACTACTAAGGGAAAGAACTGGGCAGACAGATTTCTTGATGAGTGCGAATGTCCAGAATGTCATGGAAAAAGACTAAATAAAGAAGCCCTGTCATACAGACTGTGGGACAAGGGTATTGATGACCTTGCTCACATGGATCTCAGCGAATTGCGCGAGTGGCTCGGAGAAGTAGAGGAACATCTCGACGATACACAGAAGGCTATAGCTCACGAGATATTAAAAGAGATACGTACAAGAATAGATTTCCTTCTCGAAGTAGGTCTTGATTATCTTTCTTTGAGTCGTCGTACAGGAACACTGTCAGGTGGTGAGAGTCAGCGTATACGACTGGCAACGCAGATAGGTTCGCAGCTTGTCAATGTGTTGTACATTCTTGACGAGCCGAGTATCGGACTCCATCAGAGAGATAACGACCGACTTATTCGTTCGCTGAAGGATTTGCGCGATATGGGCAATACCGTAATCGTTGTAGAGCATGATAAGGACATGATGCTTTCTGCCGATTACATCGTAGACATTGGTCCTGATGCAGGCAGAAAAGGTGGTGAGGTAGTTTTTCAGGGCACGCCAAAAGACATGCTACGTGAGAATACCGTCACAAGTATGTACCTTAACGGAACACGAAAGATTGAAATGCCCGAACACCGACGCGAAGGTAATGGCAAGACTCTTACCATACATGGTGCCAGAGGTAATAATCTGAAGAACATCGACGTAACGTTCCCTCTCGGAACACTGATTGTAGTAACAGGAGTCAGCGGCAGTGGAAAGTCAACGCTTATCAACGAAACATTGCAGCCCATTCTGAGTCAGCATTTCTACCGCTCGTTAAAGGAACCAATGCCATACGACAGCATAGAAGGAATAGAAAATATTGATAAGGTGGTAAATGTGGATCAGTCTCCGATTGGCAGAACACCACGTTCCAATCCCGCCACATATACGGGAGTGTTCAACGACATACGTACATTGTTCGGAAATCTTCCCGAAGCCAAGATAAGAGGTTATAAGCCCGGAAGATTCTCTTTCAATGTCAAGGGCGGACGCTGCGAGACATGCGGAGGCAACGGATACAAGACCATTGAGATGAACTTTCTGCCTAACGTGACTATACCGTGTGAGGTGTGTCATGGAAAAAGATATAACAGAGAAACTCTCGAAGTGAGATATAAGGGCAAGAGCATTGCCGATGTCCTTGACATGACAATAAACCAGGCTGTCGAATTCTTCGAGAATGTTCCCGACATACTCAGAAAGATTAAGACTATACAGGACGTTGGTCTCGGATATATAAAACTCGGACAGTCTTCTACTACACTCTCTGGTGGTGAAAGTCAGCGTGTAAAACTTGCTACCGAACTTAGTAAGAAAGATACCGGAAAGACTCTTTATATTCTTGACGAGCCGACTACAGGTCTGCATTTCGAAGATATCAGAATACTTATGAACGTGCTTCAAAAGCTTGTGGATAAGGGTAATACGGCGGTGATAATAGAACACAATCTTGACGTGATACGTCTTGCCGACTATATAATCGACATCGGTCCCGAAGGTGGCCGCCGTGGTGGAGAAATTGTAGTCTGCGGCACTCCCGAACAAGTAAAGGCATCAGGAAAAGGCTATACGTCCAAGTATATCACATTAGACTGATAAGTCCGTTTTTATAAAATATAACTCCCGCAAACAGTGCAGAAGAATGCTTGTTTGCGGGAGTCTTATTTCAAACTTAACATAATGATAACGTTCTAAAAAATGCTTAGTGTAAAAAAACATATACTTTTGCATTCTGTAAATTCAAATTATCAATAGAGTATTATGAAAAGGGTATACCTTACGCTTCTAACACTAATCGTAGTCGTATTAACATCATTTGCGGGTACGATGGATGTCATTGAGAAGGAACAGACCGAGGCTAATATCGTAGGTCATGTAATCGAGAAGAAAACAGGAGAACATCTTCCGGGTGTTGCAATCACAATCGACGGTACGACATTAGGAACCGTTACCGATGCCACCGGACATTACAGGTTTACGCATCTTCCTGTAGGTAGCTGGACAATGAAGGTAAGAGTGTTAGGTTATCAGACAATTACAAAAAAGTTTAAGGCAATAAGAGGAAAAACGCAGGAGATAAACTTCGAGCTTGAAGAAGACATGACTGCCCTCGATGCCGTTGTCGTGTCGTCAAACCGTAACGAAACCACACGCCGTATGGCACCTACACTGGTAAGTGTGATTGACTCTAAGAAATTTACACAGGTAAATGCAGCCAATCTTGCACAGGGCGTTTCGTTTCAGCCGGGCGTACGTGTAGAAAATAATTGTCAGACATGTGGATTCAATCAGGTAAGAATCAACGGCATGGACGGACGATATACACAGATTCTCATTGACTCACGTCCTGTGATGAATGCACTTGCCGGAGTATATGGTCTGGAACATATCCCTGCCAATATGATAGAGCGTGTTGAACTTGTCCGTGGCGGTGGTTCGGCACTTTATGGTTCGTCTGCCATTGCAGGTGTACTCAACATCATTACCAAGGAACCTCTTTACAATTCGTTCTCCGTAACAGAATCGCTTAGTTTTACAGGAATGGAAGAACCCGATAATAATGTTTCTTTCAACGGTTCGTTTGTTTCCGACGACCAGAAAGCGGGAGCAATGGTATTTGGTAACATGCGTTACAGAAAGCCGTGGGATTCTAACGACGACGGATTCTCAGAGATAGGAAAGATCGACGCTCGTTCTTTAGGAACACGTTTTTATCTGCGCACATCACCCTACAGCCGACTGGTAGGAGAGATTCACGGCATTCATGAGTTCCGTCGTGGTGGCGACCATATCAACGAAGGATGGCCCGCGCATGTTTCGGCAGCAGCGGCACAGCTTGAACATTCAATCTATAGTGCCAACCTTAAGTTCGACTGGCATTCTAAGGACGTCAAGCATCATTTTCAGGCTTATGCATCAGGACAGATAGTAAACCGTGAGAGTTTTTATGGCGGCAGCGATCTTCTTGACGAGAATGGCAATCCCACGCTGAAGCCAAATGGCGACGGAGTGCTTGAAGCCGACAAGACTCTTTACGGAGATAACTACGGACACACTAAGGGACGTACGTATAATGGTGGATTCCAATATTCATATAACTTTGATAAATTCATCTTCATGCCTGCCGAAATTCTTGCAGGTGCCGAATATACACACGACGAACTCAGTGACGTAATGCCGATTCGTTCATGGACGGAGAACAGCGAGGGATTCCATCTTTATCCTGCCATGGAACAGAAAATTGACATCTGGAGTCATTTTGCCCAGTTAGAGTGGAAGAATGAAAAGCTAGGAATGCTGTTAGGTTACCGACTTGATAAGAATTCTGTTCTTGACGACCTCGTGTTCAGTCCGCGTGTCACTTTACGCTATAATCCCACGAAGGATGTTAATCTGCGTGCCACATACTCAAGCGGTTTCCGCGCACCACAGGTGTTTGATGAAGACCTTCACATCGGTGTATGCCGCGGTGTAGCGCAGAAGATAGTAAACTCAGAAAATCTTAAGAAAGAAACAAGTCATTCGTTTAACCTCAGTGCCGATCTCTACCATCGTTTCGGAGATGTTCAGGCAAACCTCCTTGTAGAAGGATTCTACACACATCTTACTGATGCTTTCGCCACAAGAGAGAAGGCAGAGCAGCCGTACGAAGGATTCACAATCTTCGAACGTGTGAATGCAGGCGGTGCAAAAGTTATGGGTGCGAACATCGAGGCTCGTCTGGCATATAAGAATATGCAGTTCCAGCTCGGCTATACATTATCTTCGAATAAATACGATGATCCTGTAGAGTGGGGTGTAACCACCGAACTTACAAGTGGAACGGAAGCACTGCCCGACGGATCTAACTTTAAGAAAGATGTCAAGGGTAACTTTGTAAACACATCACATAAGATGAAGGAAATGCCGAGGACACCGAAACATTATGGTTACTTCATGTTCGACTGGAATGCGTTCAAGCATTTCAACATCTCGCTTACAGGAAAGTTCACTGGTAAGATGAAAGTGCCACACACAATAGAGTGGGGTACAGGTACTGCCGTTTCTGACATCGAGGCACTCGCAGCTGGAAAGCGTACTACAGGTGTAAGAGATGCAGCCGGAAACATGGCACGCTGTGACGAACTGAAAGATGCATCGGCATTCTTTGAGTTTGGAACAAAACTTTCTTATGAGTTCCATCTCAGCGAAGTAACAAGATTGCAGGCATTTGTCGGAATGAATAATATCTTCGATTCATTCCAGGATGATTTCGACCGCGGAAAGTACCGTCATGGCAATTATATCTACGGTCCTACACAGCCGAGAACAATTTACGCAGGCTGTACTTACAGTTTCTAAACGAATTAAATCTTAATTATATGCCGGGCATTAGTCAGTTAAATGACAGTGCCCGGTTTTTTATGTTTTGTGCCACAGAAAATAATATTCTGATACATCCTTTCGCATTTACAAAAACACATTTTCCCTGGCATAAATAAAAATACATTTCATAAAAACATCATCATCGTCGGCATCACCGTATGAAGAAACTTGTTTTCTGAATTTCTTTACTGATGATATACTTTTATCTTTATATTATTTATCTCTATATCTATATAAATTAAACCACTCCTGATTATCAGGTGTTTAAGTCCTTAAGATTTGAAATCTTTTCCGAATCTTTTTCATATCTTTATTAAATCTTATAATCTTTCCCAGAATCTTCAGTGACTGTTTTCTTGTCCTTTTTACTTTCTTTCCGCGTTGTTGTCACTACGTCTTTTTGCAAACGTAGTGACAGAAGTTTGTAAAACATAGTGTATTTAAGTTATTAGTATAAAGAGTACACTCCAAAATTAATAAATAGAATGTTATAACTGTTATAACTGTTATGCTTTCCGAAAAAATTGTTATTTTTGCACATAACATTAACCGAAATATTAATATTAATGAATAATTTTTTATTACGTATAATCTTTATAATGTTATCATCTGTTTGTGTCTTAACGGCTTCATCGCAAGAAGACAGTAAGTATTATCGCAAATGGATGAACCTCTCGTCAGAAGATTTATTAAAAAAAGGAGATTATTATCTTAATGATGTTAATTCGAATGATAGTGCTCTTGTTTGTTATTCAATACTTGTAAATCGTTATAATAGTAGTTTGGATAAATTGGAGAAGAAGATTTGTTATGATGCATGTTTGGGAAAAGTGAAAATTTATTTTTTATTTTATTTTGATTATCCTAAAATGTATGAAAGTCTTATCATGGCCTCTGAAATATCGGAAGATTTGAAATTAAAAGACCCACAGGTTTGTATGTATTTTGCTTATCTTTATCAATACTTCGGTAATTTTTTACCGAAAAATTAAAAGTTAAACAATAGAAGCA
>JAHHQW010000006.1 GCA_020026195.1 Prevotella sp. | reverse complement strand
TTTATTTACTGCCAGAGCCGCTTAGGCGTGGCGATTTTTTAACGAACTATTGCTTGGCTAATCATAAAAATTTTCCATAATTTTGCAACCTTTTAGCAACATATCAAGTCTAACAGATAAAACAATTAAAGTTCAACATTTAAAAAATTAGAATTATGGAAGAATTTTTTTTAGGATTCTTATTGCCTGCATGTATCGTAGTTGTTCTACCTGTAGCAATCGTGTTTATTATCAGCTTTAACAACAAAGCGAAGTACGAAAAGAAGTTTTCGTTTCTTGAGAAATGTGTAGAGAATGGAGTGGAGATCAATCCAGACCTTATCGTAGACCAAGGTAAGAAAGCTCTGTCCTCAAAAGCCACCTTAAAGACAATGCTGCTGAACAGACTTGCCGGAGGAGTCAGTTTCCTTTTAATCGGTATCGGACTATTCATTTGGAGTGTTACTTTTTACATAAAAGATGCATTCCTTCTTCCTGCCATTGCTCTGATAGCTGTCGGCATTGGCTTACTGGTTTGGTATTTTATTGGCAAAAAAATGCTTGCCGAGGATATAAGGGATGAGAAAGAAGCCTTAGCTCAGCATGAAAATAGATTAAGTAAATGACTCAAGAGCAATTCATAAAAGCAGTAGAAAAGGAGCAGGGACCACTTAGAAGGTTCCTGCGTACCTTATGCCGGGGAGATGGAGCTACAGCCGATGACATAGCACAAGAAGCATTATTGAAAGCCTATCTTCATTTTGAAGACTTTAATGGAAAATCAAAATTCTCTACTTGGCTCTATCGTATTGCGTACAATTCTTTTTCAGACTGGTATGCTGCTACTGAAAAGAAAGAAAAGTACATAACTCGTCTAGATGATCCTTCGAGTATGAAAATTGCGACAGAAACAGATGCCCAGAGGGATTACAAAACGCTTTACAATGCCATTGATGATTTGTCAGAATACGAACGGACTTGTGTGTTACTTTTTTATATGGAAGACCGCTCTATTGCTGAAATATCTAACATTATCAACATGCCATCGGGAACAGTAAAATCTCACTTGTCTAGAGCTAGAAGTCATCTTAAAACGAAATTAGAAACATTGGAGGAATGGAAATGAAAAAAGAAAAAGATATTGTCAAGTTCTTCGACCGCTATTCAGAGCAAATGCTTCCCGAAGATGGTGAACAATTCATGAAGAAACTGAAACAAAACATGGATTTGTTACCAGTTCCCTCTGCCTTCAACAAGATGGATCCTGAATTGTCAAAGGAATATGCCGAATGGTTACTTATAAAGTTGAAGAAAGATTACAAACGAGCCAAGATTGACGCCATCATGTCATGTGTATTTACCAGTATCATCATAGCCGCTTTATTTCTTGTCATTAATGCACTTGGATTACTAGAAAATAATATCATTTTAAGCCTATGTGTATTTGTAGCAGTAGGAATAGTAGCTATTGGTTTTACTTTTAGTGTTATTCCTAGCCAATTGAAAAAATCTTAAAAGATTATGTTTTTAGAACTTTGAAACTATTGGCTTTTACAAACAAAGAATAATTTGTTGCTATGCTAAGAAGCGGGGCGGCAGCACCAAAATGCTATTTTGTGCGGGCGTGACCGTAACAGGCTATTACCACGAAGCAGACGGCGGGAATGATAAAGGAGATGTTTACGGCAGGCATTCCGAACACCTCTTTCATGTCGATTATCATTGCCTGAAGAGGAGGCATCACCGAACCGCCGAGAATCGCCATGATAAGTCCGGCAGCTCCTAACTTGGCATCATCGCCCAGACCTTCGAGCGAGAGTCCGTAGATGGTGGGGAACATGAGTGACATACACGCCGACACTCCTACAAGACAATAGAGTCCGCGAATGTCATGGAAACATATCACGCCGGCTATGAGCAGCAGACTGCACAGGGCAAACCACATGAGAAGTCGTCCGGGATGGAAGAATTTAAGAAGATAGGTGCAGATGAATCGTGACACGCAGAAGATTGCCATGGCGGCAATGTTATACTGCTGCGAGAGTATCTCCGCATCCTGTTCGCTCATGCCCTCTGAAGTGAAGATGCGCGTGCCGTACTGGATTATGAATGTCCAGCACATTATCTGTACGCCTACGTAGAAGAACTGTGCCACCACGCCCTCGCGGTAACGGGGTATGGAGATTAGTTTGCGGAACGATGCCCGTATGTTCAGTCTGTCGTCGCTTTCGGCTGCCTTAGGCATGGGGAAAAGCAGAATAACTATCATGAGGAGCAGGATACAGAACCCGAGGGTGATGTACGGCTGCACCAGTATGCTTATGTCTGACGTCTTTACAGCCTCGAACTCTGCATCGGAGAGCAGTGCGCGTTCTTCGGTGCTCATGGGGTTCATGCGGCTCTGTATGAAGTTCATGGCAACATACATTCCGAGCAGCGAACCTATGGGGTTGAACGCCTGTGCAAGGTTAAGACGGCGCGTGGCTGTCTCCGGCGATCCCATGGAGAGGATGTAGGGGTTGGCGCTTGTCTCTAAGAACGACAGACCGCACGTGAGGATGAAATAGGCTGCCAGGAAGGGATAATACATTCCTGACATTCCGGCCGGAATAAACAGCAGTGTGCCCAGGGCATAGAGGGTGAGTCCCATGAGTATGCCTGTCTTATAGGTGTAGCGGCGGATGAAGATTGCCGCAGGCAGTGCCATGACGAAGTAGCCTCCGTAAAAGGCTAACTGCACGAGTGCTCCGTCGGTAACAGACATTCTGAAGATTTTAGAGAATGCCTTGACCATAGGGTTGGTGATGTCGTTGGCAAAGCCCCACGCAAAGAAGAGCGAGGTTACCAGGATGAAAGGCAGGAGCATACGCCCCGGCACTAAAGAATGTTTATCCTTCATATCAGTTGTTGCGGCGGCGTATTACGATTGGTATTGCTTCCTCGGGTATCTCCTCGCACACAAGGGCGAGATATCCGCCTCCGCCGGCACCGGCCATCTTCCATGCAAGTGCCTTCGAACTGTATTTCTCTATATATTTCTCTACTTCGGCGTTCATCATAGAGGGGAACATCGAAATCTGTGCCTCGAACGATTCTCTGAACCAGCGGGCAAACTCCCTGAGGTTGCGGTTCATGATGGCATCCCAGCACTGTGCTGCGGCATGGGTAAGGTTGGCTACCTTAGGCTCCGTGATGTCGCAGTCCTTGATTACCGATGTGCCTTCGGGACGTGGGAACATAGGGATAAGGCATATATGCTTCTCAAGCCATGAG
The DNA here is from genome assembly GCA_020026195.1 of Prevotella sp. GTDB lineage: Bacteria > Bacteroidota > Bacteroidia > Bacteroidales > Bacteroidaceae > Prevotella. Next base: position 58,585 of record JAHHQW010000006.1, on the reverse strand, counting down.
ATTGTCTCCTCGTCGTCGCAGGTCTCTATCTTCTCCGGCCAGTAGTTCTTGTTATAGTAATGGCGGCAGATGCCCGGAACGCATATACCGATGGAATCCTGTGCTCCTGACACGTGGTCGTGCTCGGCGGGCTCGTTCTCGAAACAGAAGAGAAGGCGTGCCAGCATCACGTAGTTGTAGTCGGGAAGGCAGTAGGGCCATATCTTACGGGCAGCATTTCGCGTAGACGTAGACATTCCGCCACGTTCCATAAATTCTACCGTAGGTTCGAGCGATATGGTGATGGCCCACCCTGCCCCATACTTTGACACATAGGGCTGATCGATCCATGTGCCCGCGATGTCGAGGCGGTAAGGCAGCTGTGACGTAACGTTCTTACGTATCGACGTCGTGGAACGTGCCTGAAGTCCCTGTTCGGGAACGCGCTTCAGCACCACATATTCTATTCCGCGCTCCTCGCAGAACTTACGTTTTGTCTCGGTAGAGCCGTCCTCGTTTACTACAAAGACATCGGGCTTTACCTTATCAACGGTGTCCACAAAGTCCATTATTCCGCTGCCGCGGTTGATGTAGGCATCCTTTACGTAACGGATGGCCTTTACCATATATAATCGTTCTGACTCCGAATATACTGTCTTACGGTTCTTGAGCTGCTGTACGGTGGCATCGGAGCCGATACCTACATAAAGGTCGCCGTACTGTGATGCTTCCTTGAAGAAAGCCACATGTCCGCTGTGGAGCATGTCGTAACAGCCTGAAACAAATACTTTTTTCATAATGTCTGTCAGGAATTATTCGTATAAGTGAAACATACGGTCCATCATAACCCACTTTTCAGGGGTGTCGCTCTTGTCGCCTGCGTTCTGGAAGGCTGATACAAACTGCTCCCATTTCTTCTGTTCGGGCATATTTGAAAGGCGTTCCATAGCTTCGTCCCAGTTGAAGTCCTGCGGGGTTTCCACTATCATGAAGAGACGGTTGCCGGCAATGTAGATTTCCATTTCGAGGATGCCTGCGGAGCGGATGCCTTCGATTACTTCTTTCCAGATGCCTTCTTCGCTGTGATAATAGCGGTATTTTCGTATAAGTTCTGCATCGTCCTTGAGGTCGAGCATACGGCAGTAGCGCTTTACGGGACAGCCGTACTGTTTTACTTTATATCCTTCTGTCATTGTTTTTATTTTTTATCCTCCTTATATATTTGAATGTACTGCTGCGGGCACATTTCGCAAGGACGAACGTGCAGGCAGGGTGTATGTGTTATCAGTTGAATATGATGCTGTCGGGATGTGTCGGTCCGTCATCGTCCATGTCAGTACGTATAACGATGGGAACGACGGGAGCGCCTATCGAATCGACAAGCAGTGAGTCACTTACGAGCGAATCGGGCTTTTCCTTGTAGCTCCAGCCGATATACATGCTCTGTGTTATCGACGGGTCGTCGGGTATCTTGAACTTAGCCTTATAGCTGTCGAAACGGGAATCGTCGAACATCTGTTCAAAGAACTTTCCGCAGATGGGAAGTGCCGTACGACTGCCCTGTCCGAGCATTCCGGTACGGAAATGGATGCTGCGGTATTCGCCTCCCACCCATGCTCCGGTTACTACGCGGGGCGTAACGCCCATGAACCATGCATCGGAGTGGTTGTTGGATGTTCCGGTCTTGCCGCCGAAGTCTACCGACTGTGCCGAACGCTGAATGTAACGCCAGAGGTTCATCGACGTACCGCCGTTTTCGGTGAGACCGCCCATGAGCATACGCTGCATGAAGAAGGCGCTGCGCTCTGATACGGCACGGTGCGACTGTGCCTCTACGTCGTACACCTGTTCGTCGTTATGGTCGTAAACGCGAGTTACAAGCACCGGCTCGTGCCACATTCCGCCGTCGGCTATCGTAGAGTATGCGTTTACCATCTCCAGCAGGTTCACGTCGGATGCTCCTAACGTAAGCGAAGGTGTGCTGTGCAGCGGACTCTTTATGCCCATTGCGTGGGCTGTCTTTACTATGCTGTCGGTGGTGGTCTTCTGTCCGAGGCGTACTGCTATGGAGTTTACGCTACGGGCAAAGGCCGACTTAAGGGGCATGGCGGCATACTCGAAGGTGCCGTTGGCATTAGAGGGCGACCACCATACTTCTTTGTTCTGCTGTTTGTCGAACACTTTCATCGAGAAGGGTTCGTCTACGATGGTGTCGGTAGGTGTCATTCCCTGATTCATGGCTTCGGTATAGCCGAAGAGCTTGAACGTAGAACCGGGCTGGCGCATGGCCTTCACCTTGTCATACTTCCACCAGTTGAAGTCAATGTCGCCTACGTAAGCCAGTACGTGTGCATTGCGGGGGTCCATTGCCACAAACGAACAGTGGAGGAACTTCACCATGTAGCGTATGGAGTCCATGGTGCTCATCTCTTTCTCTATAGTGCCGTCTTTATAGTCGAACAGCTTTACCTTATGGGGCTTGTTGAGATAATAGTCTATGGAGTCCTTGTTGCCGTTGTATTTCTTGTTGAGATATGCGTAGACGGGCTGGCGGCGGGCTATGTCTTCGATGAATCCGGGGATTACCTGATGGCGTTCGTCGCGCCAGGGTTCCATGCCGCGCCAGTGGTCGTCAAACTTCTTCTGGAGTTCTTTCATCTGGTCTACGGCTGCCTTTTCGGCGTATTCCTGCAAATGACTGTTTATGGTGGTGTATATCTTCAGTCCTGATGTGTAGAGGTCGTATCCGTTCTCCTTACACCATTCTCGAAGTTCGTGCGCCACTGCCTCGCGGAAATACATCGCCTTACCGTCGTAATTGTCTTCTACGCTGTATTTAAGACGTATGTCGCGCTTTGAATAGATGTTATATTCGGCATCGGTGATGTCGCCTTTCCTGCGCATGATGTCGAGCACCACGTTACGACGACGTGTGCTGTTCTTGGGATTGAGTTTCGGATTGTAGTATGTCGTGGCCTTGAGCATTCCCACAAGCACTGCTGCCTGGTCGGGAGTGAGCTTAGAGGGTGATGTTCCGAAGTAGGTCTTTGATGCCGTGTTTATGCCGAAGGCATTTGAACCGAAGTCCACGGTGTTGGCATACATCGTGAGAATCTCGTTCTTGTCGTACAGCATCTCAAGCTTGGTGGCTATAATCCATTCCTTGCTCTTCATTATGAGCAGTTTGATACCGGGAATCTTTCCTAACAGACCTGTGGAGTACTGTGTACGCACGCGGAACATGTTCTTGGCTAACTGCTGGGTGATGGTGGATGCTCCTCTGGCATCATGGTGCAGAACGGCGTCTTTGACGGCGGCAAAAAGTCCGCGTACGTCAATGCCATGGTGACTGTAGAAGCGTTCGTCCTCGGTGTCTACGAGGGCTTTCCAGAAGCAGGGATTTACTTCTTCGTACTCTACGGGGGTGCGGTTCTCGCTGAAGAACTTTCCTATGAGCACGCTGTCGGCGGTATATACTTCTGAGGCTTCGCAGATTACGGGATTCTTAATCTGTCGGAATCCGGGCGACTTACCGAAAAGCCAGAGGAAGTTAATATCGACGAGGATGAGGAATATAACTAAGGATATTACAAACGATGCTAAGGCTACGGCTGTCTTAGTGTACCAGCGTCTGCCTTTGTAAAGCGATACATACCAGCGTACTGCCTTCCCGGGGAATGCAGAGAGCCGTTTCCATAAATTTGCCGTATTAATCTTCATCGTCATATATTATCGTGAATATATCGTAATATGTCTTCGACCTGGTCGGGATGGAACCATCTTATCGTGTCGTCGCGCCTGAGCCATGTGAGCTGCTTGCGACAGTAACGGCGTGTGTTTCCCTTAATACGTTCCACGGCTTCGTCGAGGGTGAATGTGCCGTCGAGATACTGGAATATTTCTTTATATCCCACGGTGTTGAGTGCATTTTCACTGCGCAGGTGTGCCACGCTCTTCACCTCGTCCACAAGTCCGTCGGCTATCATCCTGTCTACGCGGGCATTGATGCGGTCATAGAGTTCCTGACGGTCGCGGTCGAGCCCTATGCGGAGAATGTTGAACGGACGTTTCTTCTTTTCGTTGGTACGAAACGAGGTGTAGGTCTTACCTGTCATGTAGCATATCTCAAGGGCATGCACCACGCGCTTAGGGTTCTTGAGGTCTACTATAGCGTAATATTCGGGGTCTAAGAGCTTCAGCTCGTCACGCAGACGGTCGAGTCCTTCTTCCTCATATCTTTTCTTGAGCATCGAACGTGTGGCTTCGTCTACGGTGGGGATGTCGTCGATGCCGTGACATACCACGTCGACGTACATCATGCTGCCTCCTGACAGAAGGGCTATGCCGTTGCTGCCACTGTCGTTCTGCTCTCTGAAAAGTTTATCTAACAGCTTCATCACTTCCTGTTCGTACACCGATACGCTCATGTAGTCGCCTACATGATGTGTGCCTACGAAGTAATGTCGCGCTATGCTCTGTTCGTATGCTGTGGGTGCTGCGGTGCCTATCGGTATCTCTGCGTATATCTGACGTGAGTCGGCATTGATAATAGGTATGCCGAACTCTCGTGCCACGCGAAGACAGAGCTCTGTCTTGCCGACACCGGTGGGACCGGATATCACCACTAATGTGTTCATCGCAGGATGCCTCTTTCTGAACTGCGGACGAAACGGATGATGTTATCTATCTCTTCGCAGGCGGGAAGATTATTCTGGATTTCCTGGATGCCTTCTTCGAGAATGCCCTTTGAATAGAGCAGACGATAGGCGTCGTGGATGATGTTTATCTTATCGCGGTCGAAGCCGTGACGACGGAGACCTACGATGTTGATGCCCATGTATGCACAGGGTTCCTTTCCTGCTATGATATATGGGGGAATGTCCTTGCTGAAACGGCTGCCGCCCTGAATCATTACATATCCGCCGATGCGGCAGAACTGATGGCAGAGTACTTCGGCACTGATGATGGCATTGTCTTCTACTATCACCTCGCCGGCAAACTTAGTTGAGTTGCCTACGATGATGTGGTTGCCGAACACGCAGTCGTGTGCTATGTGCATGTTCTCCATGAGAAGGTTGTTGCTGCCGACGATGGTAGTGCCCTTCGAGAAGGTACCGCGTGATATGGTTACGTTCTCACGAATACTGTTGTTATCACCTAACTGACAGGTGGTATCCTCGCCGTGGAACTTAAGGTCCTGCGGCTTTGTACTGATGCTGGCACCGGGGAAGAACTCGTTTCCGTTACCGATGCGGGCACCGTAATGTATGGTTACGCTGTTTAAAAGAACGTTGTTGTCGCCCATCACGGTGTTCTTGTCGATATAACAGAACGGACCGATGATGTTGTTGTCACCGAGTTTTGCTTCGGGATGGACATAAGCAAGCGGACTTATTTGATTCATATCTTAGTATTAAAATGAAAAAAAGCAGACGGGAAACGGATACAGATATCCGGCTCCTGCCTGCTTGTTATGGTTATTATTTATTCTTTACAATCTGTGCTGTGAATGTAGCCTCAGATACTACCTGTTCGCCTACGAAGGCATATCCCTTCATAGATGCGATGCCGTGACGCAGGGGTGAAATCATCTCTACGCGGAACAGCAGTGTATCGCCTGGAACTACCTTCTGACGGAACTTGACGCCGTCGATCTTCATGAAGTATGTAGACCAGCGTTCAGGCTCTTCCACTGTGTTGAGAACGAGCAGACCGCCGCACTGTGCCATTGCTTCTACCTGGAGTACACCGGGCATAACGGGTTCCTGTGGGAAGTGACCCATGAAGAATGCTTCGTTGCTTGTGATGTTCTTTACACCTACGATGCTTGTTGCACCGATGGCTATAACCTTGTCTACAAGCTGCATCGGGTAACGGTGAGGAAGGAGCTCGCGAATGCGGTTCACATCCATTATCGGTTTCTCGTTGCAGTCGTATATAGGTGCCTGAATCTCGTGCTTACGGATCTCTCTACGCATCTGACGGGCAAACTTGTTGTTGATGGTGTGTCCGGGACGTGTAGCGATGATACGGCCCTTGATGGGCTTGCCGATGAGTGCCATGTCGCCGATGATGTCGAGGAGCTTATGACGTGTGCATTCGTTCTCCCATACTAACGGTTTGTGCTGGATATATCCCAGTTTTGTGGCATCCATACGCTTTACCTGGAGGAAGTCTGCAAGTTCGTTGAGACGTTCCTGTGTTGTCTCCTTCTCGTAGATTACGATGGCGTTGTCAAGATCACCGCCCTTGATGAGGTTGGCCTTGAGCAGCGGCTCGATATCTCTTACGAATACAAATGTACGCGCGGGTGAGATTTCTTTTGCGAAGTCGTCTATCTTGTCGAGTGTGGCAAACTGACTGTTGATGAACTTAGAGTTGAACGAGCACATTGCCGTAAGTGAAAACTCTTCATCGGGAAGGATGGTGATGCAAGAGCCACTCTCTTCGTCCTTTACTTCAATCTTGTTACGTATAATGTATATATCCTTCGGGGCATTCTGCTCCTGAAGTCCTACCTCCTGAATCTTCTCGACATACATGAATGCGCTACCGTCGAGAATAGGGAATTCAGGACCGTTTACCTGTATCAGACAGTTGTCTACGCCAAGGGCATAGAGGGCTGCCAGACCGTGTTCTACAGTTGATACGCGTACGCCCTTGCCTTCAAGAACAGTACCACGCTGAGTGTCTACTACATTTTCTGCCACTGCATCAATCACAGGCTGTCCTTCTACGTCAATTCGCTGAATCTTATATCCTGTGTTCTCAGGAGCCGGATTGAAAGTAACGGTGAGGTTAAGACCTGTGTGCAGTCCTTTGCCAAACAAAGAGAAACTGCCTTTCAGTGTGTTTTGCTTTAACATATCGTTTGTTTTGATTATTTATTCTTCATTTCGTCTAACTGCTTCTGCATCTCGTTTACCTGCTTGTACATGTCGGGCAGACGGCGGAATATTGCCTGAGACTTGAAGTATGCTTTCGGATCCATAGGGGGTGTGCCGATTAGGGTTGTGTCGCCCTTGATGTTACCGGGAACGCCTGACTGTGCTCCAAGGAATGTCTTGTCACCTATCTTGATATGGCCTGCGATACCTACCTGACCGCCGAACATACACCATGAACCAACCTTCGTACTGCCGGCGATGCCTACCTGAGCTGACATCACGGTGTTCTCGCCTACTTCTACGTTGTGGGCTATCTGTACCAGGTTGTCGAGCTTAACGCCCTTGTGGATCACTGTCTGTCCCATAGTCGAGCGGTCTACACAGGTGTTGGCTCCTATCTCTACATCGTCTTCGATTACCACGATGCCAATCTGAGGAATCTTGTCGTAACCGCCCGCAGAGGGTGCGAATCCGAAGCCGTCGGCACCGATTACGGTTCCGGCATGAATTGTAACGTTATTTCCAAGTTTGCATCCTTCATAAATTGTTACGTTAGGATAAATAATACATCCGCTGCCTATCTTGACATTGTCGCCTATCACGACATTGGGATATATCTGTGTGTTATCACCTATTACGACGTTCTCTCCTATAGAGGCAAACTCAGCCACATAGCAGTCGGCTCCTACCTTTGCGCTCTCTGCTATACATGCCTTGGCGCTGATTCCCTTTTTACGAGGCTTTGCCGATGCATAGAGCTGCAACAGCTTGGCAACACATTCGTAAGCATTGGGAACGCGTATAAGTGTCGCATTTACAGGCTTTTCGAGTTTTATCGTCTCGTCTACGAGAACGATTGTAGACTGTGTATCGTAAATATAATGGGTATACTGTGGATTAGCAAGAAACGAAATAGCACCGGGAACTCCCTCTTCTATTTTTGCAAAGGTTGTTACCACGGCATTTTCATCGCCTTCTACTTTTCCCTGAATGAAATCTGATATTTGTTTTGCAGTAAATTTCATTTTCAATATTCAATTACTTTATATTGCAAAAGTAACATAATATTTTAATAATTTGCCATAAATACCAAATAAATGACGCCAAAACAGGTATTTCTCAACTTTACGAAGTATAATTTATAACTCTGCACATATATGCAATGTAAATAAATTTTACCACTTTCTTTCGTTTATTTTCCATAAATCCGGTGTCTCTGAACCGACCTGCTGCTGACTGGAAAATAAAAAAGCGCATCGGACGAAACGACATCCGATGCGCTTATATAATACTGTCTTAATATTTACTTCTTAATCATTTCGAGGACCATCTGAAGCGACTTGTTAATCGCATTGGAAAGGTTCAGGTCACGTCCTTCATCCTCTGTGAGCTTACAAGTTTTTATGTCATCCTTAGAACCGCAGGCTATCCAAATAGTGCCCACAGGTATCTCTTCAGTACCGCCGGCAGGTCCTGCCACTCCGGTAACAGCTATGGCATAATCGGTGTCGAGAGCATCTATCGCGCCCTTAACCATTGCCACTGCCACTTCCTCGCTCACGGCTGTCTTCTCAGCAATGAGTTCTGCCGGAACATGCAGAAGATTGATTTTAACCTCGTTGTTGTAAGAGATTATACCGCCCTTAAAATACATTGATGCACCTGGCGTTGATATGATGGCCTGTGCCACTCCGCCACCGGTACAGCTCTCGGCCGTAGCCAGAGTCTTCTGCTGCTCGTAAAGATGCTGGTTGATCTCACGGCTCAGTACTTTGTCTTGGAATCCCATATTCTTGTAATCCTTTTATTTAAATGTTACCTTTGAAAATGCGGGTTTGTCTATCGAACAGAAGTCCTTGTCCAGATACTTCATGTAGCCCACGATGCCTATCATTGCGGCATTGTCGGTGGTGTAGCTGAACTTAGGGATGTAGATAGTCCATCCGAAACGACGGGCATGGTCCTTGAAGGCATTACGCAGTCCGTTATTGGCCGATACGCCTCCTGCCACAGCTACGTGTGTTATGCCTGTCTCTTTTACTGCCATGCGGAGTTTCTTCATCAGAATATCCACGATGGTGCGCTCAAGACTTGCTGCAAGGTCGTTCTTGTGATGTTCCACGAAGTCGGGATCGTCCTTAAGCCATTCGCGGAGATTGTACAGGAACGACGTCTTGAGTCCGCTGAAGCTGTAGTCAAGTCCCTTGACGTCTGGCTTTGCAAAATGATATGCCTTAGGGTTGCCCTCACGAGCAAGACGGTCGATGATAGGACCACCGGGGTAGCCGAGTCCCATGACCTTTGAACATTTGTCTATTGCCTCTCCTGCCGCATCGTCGATGGTCTGTCCTAACACTTCCATGTCGTTATAGGCATTGACCTTTACTATCTGCGAGTTTCCGCCACTTACGAGGAGGCAGAGGAACGGCAGGGGCGGCTGTGTATTGTCGTCGTCGCTTTCTTTGATGAAGTGAGCCATCACATGTCCCTGCAAATGGTTCACGTCGATTAGAGGAATATCCAGAGAGCGTGCGAATCCCTTGGCGAAACTAACGCCTACGAGAAGCGAACCCATGAGTCCGGGACCGCGTGTAAAGGCTACTGCGGCAAGCTGTTCTTTTTCTACGCCTGCCTTTTTAAGTGCCTGGTCTACTACAGGTACCACATTCTGCTGATGGGCACGTGATGCCAGCTCCGGCACTACGCCGCCGTATGCCTCGTGAACAGCCTGACTGGCGGTGACGTTGCTGAGAAGCACGCCATTGCGCAGTACGGCAGCAGAGGTATCGTCGCAGCTGCTTTCTATTCCTAAGATGTAAATATCGTTATTCATAAATTATTATTCTGTCAATATCTCAAGACCGTGTTCGGTCATAACGAAGGTGTGTTCCCACTGAGCACTCGGCTGTTCGTCGCCAGAGATAATCTCCCATCCGTACTTGTCGTCGGCATCGAGGAATACCTTCCATGTTCCCATGTTAATCATAGGTTCGATGGTGAATACCATTCCCGGAACGAGAAGCATTCCGGTGCCCTTGTGTCCGTAATGGAGAACTTCGGGCTCTTCATGAAACTCAAGTCCTACACCGTGTCCGCAGAGGTCGCGTACTACGCCGTAACCATATTTCTCGGCATGCTTCTGGATGGCATGACCTATATCGCCCACGAAACCGTAAGGCTTGGCAGCCTCGGCACCTATCTCAAGACATTCCTTAGTTACGCGCACGAGCTGTTCTTTTTCGGGTGTTGTCTTGCCGATGATGAACATACGTGATGCGTCGCTGAAATATCCGTCGAGGATTGTAGATACGTCGACGTTGATGATGTCGCCTTCCTCAAGCACATCTTCTTCCTTAGGAATACCGTGGCATACTACTTCGTTGATGCTGGTACATACGCTCTTCGGGAAACCTTCGTAGTTAAGAGGTGCGGGGATTGCTCCGTGTGCTACTGTATAGTCGTAAACGATTTTATCTATTTCGAGTGTAGACATTCCGGCACATATATGCTTGCCTACTTCGTCGAGAACGCCTGTATTAACGACACCGCTCTTGCGGATACCCTCTATCTGTTCGGGGGTCTTGATGAGATCGCGTGTTGGGACAAGCTTGCCCTTGTTTTCGAATTCCATTATCTTCAAATCCATCTCAGTGGGTTCGCCACCGGGAAGCACGTGCCATCTTTTTTTCTTGAATCTCATAATTTATTAATTTTTTAAGTTAAAGGTAATCATATAATTCCTTTGTCCAGTCGCTACCGTTTTTGGGACAGAATGTCTTGAATCCCATCTCGCTTGCTGCGGCAACGTTACGCGGACCGTCGTCTACAAACAATGTGTCGGCAGGCAGAATGTTCTGGTCTGCACACATCTTGCGGAATATCTTTTCGTCGGGCTTCATCGCCTCGCATTCGTAGCTGAGGTAGAGTCCGTCGAAATATGAGCCTAATGTATTGCCGTGTCCGTCAAAATCGCCATTAAGAGCCCATCGCATTATGAAAGGGTTGGTATTCGACAGGAGAAGCAGACGATAGCCTTCTGCACGCAGTTTCTTCAGTATTTCGAGGTTGCGCTCAGGGAGTTCGGCAAAATAGCCTTTCCAAGCATACTGGCAGTCCTCAAATGTGAGCTGATGTCCTGCCATCTTACTGAGTTCTGCAATAAAATCATCTGCCGTAATCTTTCCTACTTCTACATCGCCGAAGATTCCTGACTGTGTGTAGGGGTTAAGACGATTTTCTGCATCTTTGATTCCTATTTCCTTGAAACGTTTTACTGCCGTTTCCTGATTGATGGTTACTATCACGCCACCAAGATCGAACGCTATATTCTTTATTTTCTCCATAACATCTGCACCGGGACCTTTTCCCAATGCCTCTTTTTATCTTATTAAAACTAATATCTTTCTCGTTGAAGGAGTCTGTAAGCTCCTTTCCTATATACAGCCGGATCTATATTTATATAATATACTTATATACTTCAATCTGTCTGCCATACTTATGATGCCGGTCGGTAAACCGACGGCACTGTAGTCTGAGTTTCAGTTCGTTACTGCTGTCTGTAACATACGGCAAAGCTAAGCCCCGATGCCACAGAATCAGAAGTTCTTTCTGGCACGGTCCATCTCTCTCCTATCCTCGTTGTCCTTGATGGTCTGACGCTTATCAAACTCTCGCTTACCTTTGGCAAGAGCAATCTCCACCTTAGCACGGCCGTTGCCGTCGATGAACATTTTTACGGGCACGATGGTATATCCCGGCTGCTTAGATGCTTCGTCGAGATAACGTATCTCCTTCTTTGTGAGAAGAAGTTTACGCTCACGTTTACTTTCATGATTATTGTAAGAGCCGTAGAAATAAGGAGAGATGTTCATGCCCTTAACCCACATCTCGCCACGATTGACATAACAGAAGGTATCTACCAAAGAAGCACGACCGTCACGTATCGACTTTATTTCGGTACCCGTGAGAACGATGCCCGCAGTGTACTGTTTGATAAAAAAATACTCAAACGAGGCTTTCTTGTTCTTTATGTTTATCCTGCTCTTGCTGCCCTTCTCTTTATCTTGTCTGCTACTCATATATTATCTCAGTTACAAAATCGTTAAGATGGTCGTCGACATACGCGGCAATCATAGCCGTCCAGTCTTCCTCGTTCTCCACGAAGTCGTCATCGAACTCGTCGAATTCTTCGTACTTCTCGAACATTGCCATGAATTCCTCGTCGGTACAGTCCTTCTCAATCTCGCTGCCATACTTGCAGTAGAGCGTGTGCGTACTGTAAATCATATTCGACAAATCCTTCAGACCCCATCTCTTCATTACCTTGGCAAAGGGATTCAGATAGATGAATCCGCCGTAACCGTTATGTATCAGCTGCACGAAACCGCCATCCATAACCTCGTCGCGGAGCATCACGTAAGCCGCAAGAGTTATCTGCGAGGCATTAAGCTCCGCCATACTCTCGGCCGTAAGTTCTCCGCCTGCGGCATTCATTATGGCATCGTAAACTGCGCCTACGAATTCGTCCATTCCTGCCTCGGCTGCCTTTTTCAACTCACTGTCGCGTAATGTAACACTTTTCATTTTATTATGTCTGCCTTGTAATTTCTGCAAAGTTACAATAAAAAATATAATATTCTATATTTGGAACAATTATTTTATAATACATTTTGGATGTGTATGTAATAAAGTTACTACGTAAATGCCATAAGACTTGCTGCTTACGTGTGTTACAGCTGCACCTTACATGAATGATGACTCACTGATGCACGTGATGCAGGTAACAGCCTGACGTGATGCTGAACGGCATATACATGATATTACAAAACAATACTCTGATACAAAAAAATCCCGCGGACTGCCTTGTCTGCGGGATTTGTGTTATTTTAGAACGGATATCCGATTGCAAAATTGATGTTCTGTCCGTCGGAGAATTTCGGAATATTATAATATCCGCTTCGTGATGTTTCGTAAGGAACGTGGATTCCGATACCCCAGTCGAGTCGGATAACAAGGAACTCCATGTCGTAACGTATACCGATACCCGTACCTGTCGCCATCTCCTTAAAGAAGTTCTTGGGACGGAACTTTCCTCCGGGACGGTCTTCCTTGTCGCGCAGCAGCCATACGTTACCTGCATCGAGGAACACTGCTCCGTAAAGGTTGTCGAACATATTGAAGCGGTATTCGAGGTTTGCCTGAAGCATCATGTCGCCTGTCTGGTCGAGATATGAGTATTTGTTATTGGCTACCATACTGCTACCTGGACCTATACTGCGCACTGCAAAGGCACGGACGCTGTTGGCACCGCCTACATAGAACTGCTCGCTATACGGGGCTGTAGTGCTGTTACCGTATGAATAGATTACGCCTCCCGATAAGTTGCCTACAAGCTTTGACTTACGTCCTAACGACCATGTCTTAGTGAAATCGGCACGTAACTTGAAGAACTGGGCATACGGATTCTTGAACAATTCCTTATCCTTGTCGCCCCATCCTTTTCCGAATGCCATGTAACCTGTTGAGAGAAGGTTACCAGCCTCTGTCACAGCAACTTCTAACTTGATAGGATTCTTGAGATGCTTCTCTGATATATACTGAAACTTGTAATGCAGCTTAGGCACAAACTGGTTTCGCATTGATATATAGAGTGCGGGGTTGGCTGCTGAGATAGAGTCAAACTTAGCAGTCGTTTCCTTCAGATAGTTATAGTCGATGATGAGCGGACTGAACTCGTGAGTTATCTGCGGAGATGTCTGGAACTTATACGTAAGTTCTCCCGACACAGTGTGTATCTTGAAGAACTGCGCACGGTTAAGAATGTCGAGCGATACCTTGAATGTCGTAGACGGAGTGGTATGGAATTTTGCATTACGAAACAATGGCGACACGAAACGCGGAATCTGTAACGTTACGTCGGCACCATATTCGTATGAATTCACATCCGAACCACCGCCACCGTTGATGCGGTTCTTTGTCTGCCATTCGTAAGAACCCTTGACATTGAAACTAAGTTCCTCTGCACCCTTGAAGGCATTTCGTTTGGTTATTCCGAGTTTCACTCCAGGACCGGTGCAGCCGTTAGTCTTTGCAGTATAGTTGAGTTCGGCACTGAAATCGTATGGTTTCTCAAGCAGCAGCTGCAAATGTGTATCGAGTACGGAACATTCGGCTGTCGTGTCGCGAGGTGAAAACGAAAAGTTAGTAATACCAAAGATACCGAGACTGTTAAGTTTCTCTGACGAAGAGGAATAACTATCACTTGAGAAACGGTCGCCTTCGTGCATGTCTAAGTTATCTCTGATAACCGACGGACGAAGTTTGGGTTTCTTTCCACTATAACTCATCGTAAAGTCACCACAGTCCATTACGTTTGCAGGTCTGTCGTTTTCATGACGCATGAGGTCTACGTGCATCTTACCTAAGTTCCACTGTCTTACAGCATTATCTGGCAGTCCCTTGACCATCTGCATACGAAGATGTACACCACCTATGCGTGAGAGCGTGTCGGCATAATAAGTAGTGAATGCCGGCTGATAGTAATAATATCCGTTGTTACGAAACAGCTTTGCCAATCGGGTACGTTCTCCGTCAAGTGCCATGACACTGAACGGTTTACCGCTGTCCACGAGAGCAGAACCGCGTGTGGCACGTATCATAGAATCTGTATCTTCAGTAAAGCCGACGTATTCCATCGAGTCAATTGTAAACAGAATTCCGGGACGAACCTCATATTTAATTTTACATTTCTTCGAATTCTTCTTTTCCTGCTTTATGGCTTTCACCGTACCGTGCATATATCCGTGCGCATGAAGCACGGTCTCAGCAACCTTGGCACGAACCTCCGGCTTAACCTTACTGATAAGCACAGGCTCCTTGCCGAATGACTTTGTAATCCATTTTGAGATTCCGTTCTTTCCTCCGGAGAAAGCATTCCATATCCACAGACGCAGCTGAAACGGAGTACGGTATTTGCTGCTGCCTAAGACAGCACCGTTAGGAGGCAGATCGACAGAGGCCTCAAGTTCTTCCTGCATGGCATAGAAGGAAGAGTCCCTGACGCAGTCGCCATAGTCTATTGATGATATTCCGGTGTATAGCTGTTCTCCTTCGGGTATACGGCGCGTGGTAGAGCACGATGCCATAAGCACTGCCGCAAGGACGAGAATTACTGTTACGTGATGTTTCATTTCTTATTGCCTTTCTTGTTTTCTTCTAAGGCAGCAGGCGTCTTATGCGGTGCTACCAGTGTGGTACGCTGCGGTTTGCTGTCATCAACAGAATCTGTTTTTACCGATGGAGACTGCACGACAGGTCTTAGTTTATCATTCTTCATTCCGTCTGACGATGTACTGTCGGAGGCATTCTTCTTTCTTGCGGCATTTTCATTTTCGAATGGTCTTTCCTTCTTTGTCTTTCTGAAAATATCATTGAAATGGCGCATTCTCTTTCTCCATACGAAACCGACACCATATTCGCTTACTTCTCCTTCGAGAATATCATTCGATTCGCGTTCATAGAACATACGCAGGTTCTTGCTTGCTGATTTGTCAAGACGATACTCGAACGACACATTGTCGAAGAACGATCCTGCCGAGTTATCAGCTTCAGTACCCGTAGACACGCTACCGCCTACGATAATCTTCATTCGGTTGTTCCAGAATCTCTTGGCAAACTTAAACGAATAGTCTGTCTGCTGAGCTCCGGTAGCATTTATAGTATTGTCCACTCCGACGCTCACATCCATTGTCTTCATGGCACTGCTTGCTATCTGGTTGATTTCTGACTGCAAGAACGAGCTGAGGGCATTGTTCATCGAGAATGCCGATGTGTTACCGTCTGAGAGATACATTCCGGTGGTAAGCATGGTGACGGCAATCTTTCCGCGCTGCTCCTCACTCATTGATGCCAGCTGATTCTGTACAGACATGTCTTCGGGGGCACTTATGATAAACTTCAGTCCCATGTCGTTAAGGGTTCGTGTCACCTCGACACCGCAGTCAAACTCTACCGTTCTGGTAGATCCGTCATCCGAACTTACAGAAGTTGACGTTCGTTCGGTTGCCGTGATGTTCAGTCGTGGATTCATGGCATTGCCAGTAAACTCTACGTAACTGCCATCTGTAATGGCGAATGTCTTGAGCGGAATGACAGGCAGCGAGTATTTCATCTCGCCATTAGTAAGTGTATATTTACCTGTAAGACGGAAGTCGTCGAGAGCATTATACTGCATTCTGAGTCGTCCGCCACCCATAAGGTCTAAATAGTTGGTCTTATCGGCATTGAGGTTACATACCACGTGTGCACCGTTCTGTACTACGACGTGCATATCCATATCGAGTCCGGAAAGTTCGGGACGTTCTTTCTCTACCCTCGCGGTATCCTGAAGGTCTACGAACTTAACAAGATCGTCCATGCGGTTATCGGTAGAAAGAGGTGAGTCGCGAAGGATATATACGAGGTCGGTATTTCCCGATACGTCAAGAAGTCCCGTTACCTTCAGTTTGTCGAGCGGTCCCTTCATATAACCGTAGAAGTCTACCCATGCCTTACCGTAAGCTACCGAATATCTCTTTTCTTTAGAATCAACGAGCAGGAAGTCGTGTGCCTGCATCTTGATGTCCATTTTAATGTCATCGAGATTCGAGAAGTCAAGTCGTCCGTAAAGGTCGAGGGGATTGTCGTTGTGCGAGAACAACTCGAAGTTCTCAAAGAGAAGGTTACTTCCTACGATACGCACCGGGTCGTTTGCAAAGCGCATCTCCACACCAAACGGAACACTCTCTACATACGAAGAATCGAGGAACAGCTCGCCATCTACCTTAGGTCTTGACGTTGTTCCCTTTACGGTGAGTCCGCCTTCTGCATATCCGTGCAATCCTAAAAGATGATACGGGAAGAGTCCGTTGGTGATGTCCATCGGGAATCGTTTGAGAGCCATCTCAAGATCGAAGTTCTCATTTCCTTCGGGGATATATTTTCCTGAAACGGTTGCAATCTCTCTTTCATACTGCGTAATACGGCCGTCAACGAAATGCGAGCCATCGTTCATAGGCATATAAACCATTTCTGTTCCTACGTCGCCCATAGGCACTTTCTCGTATGTCATCTCATTGACATGCACGTCGGCGGACATCGTAGCAATGTCGTCTGTCTGCACTACGTGGAAGTCACCGTTCATAAGTCCGGTTATTCTCGGCATATACGGTATTACGGAGAATATCTTTCCGAGATCCATCTTATGCAGCGTCAGTGTAAGGTCCTGTGTGGCATCAAGATTCTCATCATCAGAGAAGAGCATCAGACCGCTGCCATCGGGAGCTATCAGTTTCATATTTGCCGATACTCGTCCGGTACGATCAAGATAGACATGATTATTCTCGTTTACCCTAAACGGAGTATATCCGATGATAGGATCGAGTTTTGCCAGCTCACACTTTATACCGCGTTCGAGCATAGAAGCCTTAAGTCCGATGTCGAGTCCTACCTCTGTGGTACGGTCTATGTATTTGAGATTGCATCCCAGACCACGGTCGAACAAATAGCCATCCGACAGTGCAGTAAATACATAACGTGGATTGCGCATGCTGTTCTTTATGCGGGCTGTGTAGCGGCATTCTTCCGAATCGGACATCAGTGCAAAATTGATGGTGTCAAGGAGTGCTTCGCCTGTCTTCATCTCTATTACATCGACATTTCCGTTAAGTCCGGTGTGCGGTGATATATCGAGATTCATATCGGCAGTCTTAAACTCCATACCATAGAATTTCATTATATTGGCAAACACGTTGCCAGTGCCTGAGTGCATCTTTATCGTTGCCGTAGGCAGACTGCTTATGATGTCGTGCTGATTGATGATACGACGGTCAATCTGCTGTTTCAGTTTGCTCATCAGCGTATCACCCACGGTAACAAGACGTTTCACACCTCCGTCGGCATCCACGAACAGATTAAAGTCACCGCTTTTTACGTCTGCATACGTCGTATCTGCGCTGGTGTTAATGTTCATCATTATACTGTGCGGACGATGTACTTTCTTCTCTTCCTTTACCGTGATGTCGCTCATGTATCCGTTGATACGGAAGAATTCATCCATATCTGTGGCTAAGTCGATATGGGCACATATTCCTGCCGTCAGGGGCTGTCTGTATAATCCCATGCGCTGTAAGTCTACCCTGGCTATGTCGCATGCAAAAGTGGTACGCACGTTCTTACGGTCTAACAGGGCATCGAACGTAATACGTCCCTTCATGAAGTCGTTATCGCTGATTACGTCGGCGATGGCGTGTCCGTCGTCAAGACGACCGTTCATTTTTATTCCGTTTATATCGTACTTGCCATAACGTATTCTATTTATGTCACCATCAAACTCAAGTTCCATATACTTGTCGAACACATCTGTTCTCTGTCCCTTGACACTGAACGAAGCATCTACATTGTATATCGAGTCGGCTGGAAGAATCTCTGTCATATTGAGACTGTCTGCATTAACCGATGCCTCGTATGCCATAGTAACATTATCGTAGAATACAGTAGCTGAGAGCGAAGAGCTGTCTTTCTGCATTACGTTAAGGTCTGCATCATACTGCGAACCATCAATGTGTAACTGTGCTCCACCGCTCAGATGGGGAATGTTTACGGGGTGTTCTATGAGTGATGTGACGAAAGCAAGGTCATACGTATTGAGGCCTACACCGATATTACCGCCCATCCTGCCTTTTATGTCGGTGATATTTCCGTCAGCCTCAACATCAAATGCCGTAGGAAGATTCAGTGATGCACGGTTTATCTTCATGTCTCTGACGTTACCGCTGCACGATGCCGTGAAACGCATCGGCTGTGAAGGCCACTTGCTGCGGAACTCTTCGGGCATGGCTCCTAAAAATAGCATGATGTCCTGTTTGCCCAAGTATCCGTTGAGCAGTGCGTTACAGCGTCCGTTTGTCCGTGTATCGTCAAAGGCACTGAAATCCATGTCAGCCGTTAATAATACTTCGGAGTTGTCTGTCTGCAAACTTAACTCAGGTACTCTGAGCGACAGTGAGTCCATCTCCACCCTGCCTTTAAGTTCTGCAAGCGTAAGACCGCTATGCTCTGCAAACTGGATGTTTTTTATGATTACACGCGTACGCTCAGGCGAATAAATAATAGAATCACCTGCTATTGATAAGTTATAAAGACTTATATGGTTATAGTCGAATCCTTTTATGGAGTCGGCAAATGTATTGTCGTATTTAACAGAACTCTCATCGGCATAGAGTGTATTTACTTTGTATATGCCGCGTCCCAGATCTAAATTGGTGTCTTTTACTCTGAGATTACCAATGCCGACGGATGCTGAAATCGTGTCTTTTGCCATTATAAGACGAATGTCCGAATTGTTTACGGCAAGTTCAGAAGCATTTATCTTCCAGTTGTTCTCCGTCTTCGTAGTATCTTCGGGAGTGATGCTGTCGGTGAGAGTAATGGTAAGGCGTGCCTTGTCTATCGAGGCACGGTTGATTGTTACGCTGTCGTTATTTAAATCTACGCCTCGACTGCGCACGTAAAGGCGTTTTATGTTTCCTTTTACAATTGCTGATGCCACGAGGTCGGAAGTGTTTATTCCAGCATCGCATATCTCAAGATCGTCGACATCAACCTGTCCTCTGAAAAGAGGGAGCATCTTGACGTCAACCACCACGCGACGAACATCTGCTATTGTGTCTCTGCCTCCATTTTGTGAAGGTTTTATCACCTTGACGTTATCAATAGCAAGGTCTAATGGAAATTCCAGACATACCCTTTCTATACTGATATCCATTCCGGTCTGTGCAGAAGCTTCTTCTGTAATCTTCTGTACAAGATAATTCTGCACAGCGGGAGTATATATCAGTATTGTCAGCAGCACGAAGAGTATCAGCGGAAATGATACAAGTGCCGTCAGTGATATAAATACAATCTTTTTAGTCTTAGTCATATTGTTTCCGCATTATTCTACGCCAAATGCCTGCCAGAGTTTGTCTTCAGGTAAAGGTGCTACAGCTTTGATAATTTCTTTCTTTACAGGATGCATAAACTCTACGCTGCGTGCCATGAGCGATATGCTTCCGTCCGGATTGCTGCGCTTTGATCCGTATTTCAAGTCGCCTTTGATGGGACATCCGATGGCTGACAGCTGACAGCGTATCTGATGATGACGACCGGTAAGGAGTTCTACCTCAATGAGATGGTATCTGTCCGAATGGGCTATGACCTTATAATTAAGGATGGCTTTCTTTGAACCTGGGACTTCATGGTCGTAGGCATAACTCTTGTTCTGTGCTTCCTTACGTACAATCCAGTTAGTAAGCGTACCCTGCGGTTCTGCAGGACAGTTACTTGAAATAGCCCAGTAGGTCTTCTTTACTTCGCCATTACGGAATGTCTCGTTAAGACGGCTCAGTGCCTTTGAGGTTCGTGCAAACACTACTGCTCCGGCTACGGGACGGTCCAGTCTGTGTACTACACCGCAGAACACATTGCCCGGCTTGGCATATTTTTCCTTAATATATTCCTTAACCATCTCTGAAAGAGGTTTGTCGCCAGTCTTGTCGCCCTGTACTATTTCTCCGCTGTGCTTGTTTACTATTATTATATGATTGTCTTCGTAAAGTACATCCATTATTATATAAGGTGATAAATCGTTACCGTAAGATAAAAAAAAGTTGAGAGTGGGAGATGCGCGGTATATCACCAGTGCATCTCCCAGCTGTCAACTATCAGTTATTAAGTATAATTACATATTCATACCGCCGTCTACCTGGATTACCTGACCGGTAACGTATGACGACAGATCTGATGCGAGGAACACTGCTACGTTAGCAATATCCTCTGCCTGGCCTGCACGGCGAAGGGGAATATTCTTAATCCACTGTTCGCGGATATCTTCAGGAAGAGCCTGTGTCATTGCTGTGTCAATGAATCCGGGAGCAATACTGTTAGCACGGATGCCACGGCTGCCGATTTCCTGTGCAATACTCTTTGCAAGTGCGATGAGTCCTGCCTTTGAAGCAGCATAGTTGCACTGTCCTGCATTTCCGTGTACGCCTACTACAGATGCCATGTTGATGATACTACCCTTGCGCTGACGCATCATGATGGGTGTACATGCATGGATGAAGTTGAAGGCTGACTTCAGGTTTACTGCGATAACTGCATCCCACTGTGCTTCTGTCATACGCATCATGAGACCGTCCTTTGTAATACCTGCGTTGTTAACGAGGATGTCAATGCTGCCGAATTCGGCATGTATCTGCTTTACTACTTCTTCTGTCTCTGCGAAGTTAGCTGCGTTGCTGGGGAAACCTTTGCACTTTACGCCCTTAGCTGCGATTTCAGCTTCTGTAGCCTTTCCGTTCTCGTCAATTACCAAGTCTGTAAATGCAATGTTTGCACCTTCTTCAGCCAATCTCAATGCAACAGCCTTACCGATACCTCTTGCGGCACCTGTTACGATGGCTGTCTTTCCTGTTAATAATCCCATTTTAAAAATTTCTTTAACTGGTTATTTAATATTAGCGAATGTCATCGTCCTTAACGGGACGGGGCGATTCGTCTGTCTTCTTTCTGTTTTTTCCGAGGGCACCGTACACTACCTTTGCAACGATAGGCTTGCTGCTCTCTTCTGTTAATCCGCGACCGAGTCGTCCGTAGATATACGGTACTTCGAGTCCTTTTACACAGTAGTGTGTAATTTCAGCCACAAGTTCTACGTTGTCGATGTCAAACTCTCCTTCTTCCTTACCTTCACGGTATACTTTCTTGAAGAGTTCTATCTCATCTTCGTCGAAGTTCTTGCGGACCTTCTCCACACGCCATATATTGCGGAAGAACTCAGCTCTGAGGTTACCGTTTCGTACAACGGTTTCCTTTATCATACTCAGGTGCGTATAGATAAGCTCTATAATCTTGTCATAAGGCTTTATCTTACGTGTTGACAGTTCGTCAAGTTTGTCTGACAGGCGTTCAAGTTCCGATTCTATTACGGCGTAATACACATCTTCC
The DNA here is from genome assembly GCA_020026195.1 of Prevotella sp. GTDB lineage: Bacteria > Bacteroidota > Bacteroidia > Bacteroidales > Bacteroidaceae > Prevotella. The sequence goes on along the minus strand of JAHHQW010000006.1, from coordinate 36,695 downwards.
TTGCTTTTAAAGTAGGTGTAGAGCGTACGCCTGCCCTTTCCCGATGCCTCGGCAATATCAAACATAGTGGTATTCTCAAGGCCATTTTTGGCAAACAGCTGACGTGCTGTGTCTACGAGTAATTTTCTTGTCTTCGAAACTGACATCTATCTTTTATACCTGATTATTTATAGTTACTGTTTATTTTCCGATTTTGTCGTAAACCATCTTCATGATGCTGCGACCCAGTTCGTCAGCCTCTTCCATTGTTGCAGCCTCGCTGTAAACACGGATGATTGGTTCTGTATTCGACTTTCTGAGATGTACCCACTTGTCGGCAAAGTCAATCTTAACACCGTCGATGTCATTAATCTGCTCGTTCTTGTAAGCTTCCTTAACGTCTTCGAGAATGGCATCTACATCTGTTCCGGGTGTCAGGTCGATACGGTTCTTTGCTATTTTGTATTCGGGATATGTGGCACGAAGTTCGCTTACTGTACACTTCTTCTGTGCAAGGTTAGTAAGGAACAGTGCAATACCTACGAGGGCATCACGTCCGTAATGGCTCTCAGGATAAATGACACCGCCATTGCCTTCGCCACCGATTACAGCATTGACTTCCTTCATCTTTGTTGTTACGTTAACCTCGCCTACTGCTGCTGCGGTGTACTTGCCACCGTGACGTTCTGTAACGTCTCTCAAGGCACGTGTTGAAGAAAGGTTTGACACTGTATTTCCTGTTGTGTGTGAGAGTACATAGTCGGATACTGATACGAGAGTGTATTCCTCGCCAAACATATCGCCCTTCTCTGTGATGAATGCCAGACGATCAACATCGGGGTCTACCACGATACCGAGATCGTACTTGCCGCTCTTCATCGCATCCATGATGCCGCCGAGGTTCTTCTCGATAGGCTCCGGATTGTGTGAGAAGTCGCCGTTGCACTCGCCATTGAGTACTGTATATTCTACGCCTAATGCCTTGAAGAGTTTGGGAAGGATGATGCCGCCAACACTGTTGATTGTATCGGCACATACCTTAAATCCAGCCTTCTTAATCAGTTCTGCATCAACGAGCTTAAGGTCGAGAACAGACTGAATGTGGCGTTCGTCGAATGTAAAGTCTTCTATATATTTTCCTACGTGATCTACGTCTGCGTATTCGAAATCTTCTTTTTCTGCTATTGCAAGAACTTCGTTACCATCAGCCTTTGTAAGGAATTCGCCCTGCTCGTTAAGAAGTTTGAGAGCATTCCACTGACGGGGATTGTGACTTGCCGTGATGATGATACCACCGTCAGCACCCGACATTGTAACTGCGAGTTCTGTAGTCGGTGTTGTTGCATAGCCTATGTTTATTACATCGTAGCCCATGCCCATGAGTGTACCGCAAACTACATTCTTGACCATCTCGCCAGAGATACGGCCGTCGCGTCCTACTACAATTTTATTTGAGTTAGATACGCCGCGCTTACGGATGAATGTTGCATAAGCTGTTGTGAATTTCACAATGTCGAACGGGTTAAGTGTATCACCCGTGTGTCCTCCTATGGTACCACGAATACCTGATATTGATTTAATGAGAGTCATAATTTTTATTTTTTATCTTCCTCTTTCGTATGTTATTGTGTACAGACACGGGTACACTCCGTTTGTTGCGTATGCCTGTCCCTCAGAATGTGGAACAATTAATTTTACTTTAGCTATTTCGTCGTCCGGATTGACTGGGCGTCCTATGTTGATGTAGGGCAGCGGTGCAAGCCATCCGTTAGGAACTGAAGTACTTCCGTATACTCGTGCCATGATGCTCTCGCCCTGCACGAACGATGCCGTATATGTTCCGCTCTGGTTAATTACGGTCATCTTGTCGGGACGTGAAGCAAACTCAAGTACGTCGTTGCTGAGCTGTATTGAGTCGGTCATCATGTTATATTCCGTAAAACGACAGAGAACAGTCTGTGTTTCTCCGTCTTTAAGTTTTTCTCCGCATCCTTCACGAATAATCTGCATATAAACGCCTGTACCGGCAAAAAGGACGTACTCGTTTTTCGAAACATCTGTCTTACATCCGTTTATCTTAAAATCCTGTTCAGTGATAACCGTAATGGAAGAGTCGTTGATGTACTTCATTATGGTACTACGTTCTCTGTTCTTCTGGTCTGAATATGTCTCATGGTCACTGCATGCCGCAGTAAGCACAATGGCTGCCAGGAGCACAAGTACGTATCTTATTTTCTTCATGTTCTAATACTTTTTTAATGCGTTATATTAGGCAAAAGTAATAAATTTCCGTCTAAATAGCATTTATGCCTTATCTTTATTACGTATTTTTAACTTATCTGCGTAATAATCAAATGCTCTGCGTACAATCTGTTCGGCCTCTTCGAGCGAGCATTCAAGCTTTCCTCCTGAAGCGTTGAGATGTCCGCCTCCGTTGAAAAAAAGTCCTGCCATTTCGTTACATGGGAAATCGTCAACCGATCGGAGACTCACCCATATAAGATTGTCTTTTTCGGAATCTTCTCTTAAAGACACAGATACTTTCATGCCTTTTATCTGAAGCGGCATGTTCACAAGTCCCTCTGCATCACCGCGTATAAAATGGAATGTCTTGAGGTCTTCTCTGCTCAGAGTGAAATATGATGCATACATGTCGCGCATGACATTGAGTTTCTGGTAGAGCACATATCCGGTAAGTCGCATACGCCACTCGCTGTAGTTATTGTATACGTTTCGGTATATTTTATCTTTGTCAATGCCTTTCTCAAGCAACTTGCTTATCATATAGAATATCTCCGGCGAATTGGAATTATATGTGAATCCTCCGGTATCTGTCATCATGCCGCAGTACAATGGTATTGCAAAGTTGCGGTTTGTCTTTTCGTAGCCTCCGAGCTGCCATACCAGACGGAACACCAGTTCGCAGGTACTGCTCATCTCAGGATGCGAGATGGTGAGTACAGTGTCTACGTCGGGAGAGAGATGATGATCGATAAGAACTTTCTTTGCAGGAGTGTCGTGTAATGCTTTTTCCAAGTCACCTACCCTGTTTTCGGTATTAAAGTCCATACAGAACACTACATCGGCGTCGTGAAACAGAGTTTCTGCTTTTTCTGTGTGTCGGTCATGGCGAACGACCGTTTCTGTACCGGGAAGCCATCTCAGGAAATCGGGATAACCGTCTGGGACTACCACTACAGGATTCTTTCCGTTAAGACGGAGGTATTCTGCCCATGCCAGCGACGATCCCACAGCATCGCCGTCAGGACGTCGGTGACAGCACACTACAATGTTATTGGCTTCATCAATAATACTCTGCAACTGTTCTTTTTGGAGTTCTGTCAGTATTTCTATCTGCATTTACTTATAGGTATATAAAAAGCAAAAATATCATAAGTCACAGAACCAGTGAGTTCTGCAACTTATGATTTGTTATATCTATATCATCTTACGATATAGTCTTTATTTTGAAGGGTACAGGCCCTCTGCCACGAGTTTGGCAATCTTTTCTACTACGATGGGACGGTCTTCTGCATAAGTTACGCCGAACCATGTTGCTGTAGTGTCAAGCACCTTAACAGTTGCCTTGCCTTCATTGATAAGGCGGTTTACTACCAGAGGAATAAAGAATTCTGACTTAGGATTCTTCATAACCTCAGGGTCTGAAAGGAACTGCTTGAAGAACTCATTGCTGTAATCGAAGTAGTCGGGTGTGAATCCCCACATATTCATTGATACAGGTGTATTGTCTTCAATTGCTACCCATTTGTCACCGTCCATATAGCTTACCTTTCCGTCTACGCGCATAATCTTTGTGCGCTCTACTACGGTAGCAAGACAGCCGTCTGCATCTGTTGTACAGACACCGCGTGATACTGTACCGTGGTCAGAAAGTGTGTTACCTACACGGAAACCAACCATTGAATACTTGCCTTTTGCATCAGCAGGGAGTTCGCTGAGGAACTTGCCCATCACCATGAAGGCATCACGACTGTAGAAGTCATCACAGTTGATTACGCAGAACGGTTCCTTGATGATGTCCTGAGCCATCATTACTGCATGGTTAGTACCCCATGGCTTCTCACGACCTTCGGGACACTTGAATCCTTCAGGAAGTGCGTCAATGCTCTGGAAACATATTTCTGCGGAAATTTTTCCTTCGTATTTTGTGAGGACTTTCTCTCTGAAGTCCTTTTCAAAGTCTTTTCTGATTACAAATACAATCTTACCAAATCCTGCCTTGATTGCATCGTATACTGAATAATCCATTATTGTCTCGCCATTAGGACCAAGACCATCCATTTGTTTCAAACCACCGTAACGGCTTCCCATTCCGGCAGCTAACAATAAAAGTGTAGGTTTCATTTGTTCTATTTTTACATTATATCGCTGCAAAAGTAACGTTTTTTAATATCTTCTCAAAATAATATCTGACTTATAATACAAAAAGACCGTTGCAACATAATATTTTGTACAACGGTCTTTATATTAAAGTGTTTGTGATTGTTCTTAAATATAAGTCTGCAAGAATTGTGCAAACAGGGCTATCGCCACTATTATGAGCAGCAGCGTCGCCGTGGGAACCATACAGATTCTGAATCCTTCGTTACGAGTGACAAGGTTATTGTCGTGGTCTGTAATTCCTACTGCAAGACGGAATTTTTCTATCTTAAATACTCTTAACATAAGGCGATAGATGAGCGTTGCTCCTACAAGCGCAACGAGCATTCCGCAGAGCAGGTCGCCGGGATAATGTACTCCGAGATGCATACGCGAATAGCAGTTGAGACAAGCCCATGCTATGAGCGAGAAACTTAACAGCTTGTTACGTATCAGCAGTATGAACATAAACGCCAGTCCGAAAGTGTTTGCAGAATGACACGATGGAAGTCCGTATTTTCCGCCTCTGTATTCGTTTACGATGTACACGTAACTTGATATAGGATTGTCAGGATTTGAAGGTCGCAGACGTTCCGCGAAAGGACGGATGAGTGTTGAACATACCTGGTCGGTAAACACTATTGTTAAAACTATGGTAAAGAACATTACCAATGTAGTACGCCAGGAGAAATTACGAATAAGGACATAGAGCAGACTGACGTACAGTATTATCCAAGTCTCTTTTGCAGAGACGGTCCACATAAAGCAGTCCCAAAAAGGTGTCGATTCTCCATTAATCTGTAATAACAGCTGATTATCTATCTGATGTAAACTGTCTAACATGATTTTTTGTTTTACCCGTAGAAATGTATTAAAATCCGACTACAAAGTTACAACTTAAAGAGCAATTTTTACTTCTATTGTTTGATAAAAGTCGAAAAACACGTGTTAAATTCAAAAAACATGACGTTTTTAGTCGTTTTTTCACTTATTTTGGGCGCAAAGTAATATTAAAGTGCGTAAAATTAGCCCCTCGACACTGTGTCTTTTTAATACAGAAGCAAAACTATATCACCTATGCAGTATCGCAGAACTTTATAACTTGGTGGTTTATATAGCTTTACGAGCAGTACGCACAAAACTATTTTTTCGTATTATATATCATTATTTATATTTTTCATACGTATTAATTCATTTTAATAAAATGTAACAATAGTAACAAAAACCAACTAATAACAGTGTAATAACGGCTTAAAAGCAGAGAAACGGACTTAAATATAACAATATATCCGGAAAAAAGCATTTGTTATATAATGTACTTTCTCCCGGATATTATATTATTTTTCTTTCCTGATATTTACATTCTTGTTTCTCTAAAACCGTCCATATTCTTATAACGTCGTTTCATAAACAGACTGTATATGTTCTTTATCCACAGCTGATTAGTTGCCACGAAGACAATACCCAGCACAAGCAACAGGATATTAGCAGCCAGCGAAGACATAATCATTTCGAGTCCGGAGATTATGAATCCGGGGACTAACAGCGACAGCAGGGCTATGACACTGGATATAACCTTCACTTCGCCTCCGGCACCGCTGCCCGATTTAGTCACGGTGGCATTCAGAGGAATAGTGTAATTGTTAAAGTACACCATGTGCATCATGCCGAAGGCTATCGGTCCGGCAGTAAAGAAATACATTGATATAAGGAACAGCAGCGTTATCTTGCCATTTATCACCATAGGCAGCATGAGCAGCAGCGGCAGAAGCATCACCATGAGCATCATGAAATACTTTGCTCGCAGAAGGTCGTATATACTTTCTTTACGCACCATAAGACATTCTATGTAATTGCCCTCCTGCGTCATAACACCCATTGCCATCATAAGCACCACGAGAACGTACGAATAGTTTGTCCAGAATCCATAGCCGAACATTCCTGTATCGGCATAGACGTCAGAGAAACTATTTATCAGAGAGAATGTTATCGTAACGGCTATGATCATATAGAACTGTTTTTTTACTGCCTTGTTACGCATAATGCTCTTCAGGTCTATCTTTATGTACTGTCCTATCATTCCGAAACGGTCGAACATAGTGAACGAAGATACGCTCTTCAGTTCCTTGGTGTCAGACACTTCTGCGGTATCTTTATACGATGCATTGTACTGTATGCGACGGTTCAGATAGAACATTCCTACGATAATTCCGAGGAACACAACCCATGCCAGGATATTACCGTTCACGAGCCAGTCACCTACTATTGTGTTTATATATATAAACAGTTCGAGTCCGGCACTGGCACTGTCGAAGCATTTAAGCAGTGGCAGCAGCGGGACGGCATATACCAGCAGAGGTACTATCCAGAACAATACGTTACGCGTTGCGTACACGCGCACGAGTACATATAATAAAGAGTTGAGGATGAACATCAGCTGTACCATCAGCAGGAAGAGTACACTTTCCCATACTCCGTAGCGGAACATTATGGCAAGCATACAGAATGGGACTGACAGTGAGAGCCACATGAAATTCAGTACCTGCGTCATGGTGTTAATAAGGAAACAGTCTACAACTGAGTAACGGGGTACTGGCAGCGTGGTGTACGGACGTATAAACTGCATCGGCGTACTCGACATCGAGAGTCGGATACCATAGTCTATGAGCAGGAACATTGGCAGAAATGCAAGGAACATTCCTGCCGTAGATATTACCATGTCGTCGTAGGCATCATTAACGAAGGTATTCGCCATCATGCCAAGACCTGTTGACAGGAATGCAAAATATACAGCCGAAAACAGGATACCGATTACTACGAATATCTTACTTGCCATCTTCTTCTCGGCAAACATAGAGCGTTCTTCAGCAAGACGAAGATGATGCTGTAATTCTCTGATTATCTGAAAATATGTCATAGCATTAGATTTATGATTTTATCTGAGGTCGATTATCTCTGCATCAGGATACTGCTTTGCAGGGAACTTAAAATGCGATGCGTAATAGTTTACACGTTTCACGCCGCTGACCTTAAATTCAGTCCACTGTCCGTCTGTCTTAACCTTTATGTTCGTGGGATATGAAGTCTTTGCATCTATCTCTATCACGGCCTCGCTTATCTGACTTTCAGATGATGTTCGTTTCAGCGTTACCACATGTCTGCCGCTCTTATTTGTCATTGACGCAGAGAATCCTTTCTTATAAAGACTTATGAAATGATAAGGATTAAGCAGTTCCTGTGTCTCAGGATCGGGATTACTGATGTTCACCTCGTCGGTGCCATTCATATATGTCCACTGCGTCTTTCCGTCGTACCATGTTATGGCATTGGCAGATGTAATCTTAAACTTATCACCTTTTATTGCTATGTTACCCCATATATGCTTTCCGTCTACTATAGTGGTAAAGTTGGCATAAGTTCCGCCTTTCATCAGTTTCTTTGCCGTAGCATCGAGCACATCACTTACGTTCTGGCCGTAAGCCGTCATTACTGCCATTGCCAGCAGCATAAATAAATATCTCTTTATCATATTTTTACAAGTTATAGTTCTTTAATAATGCATCAAGCGAGTTTAGGTCGGTTATCAGAACCTCACGCGGCTTGCTGCCCTGTGACTGTCCCACAATGCCGAGACGTTCCATCTGGTCCATTATTCGTCCTGCACGGTTATATCCGAGTGACAGACGGCGCTGTATCATACTCGTCGATCCCTGCTGCGAAGTTACTATCAGTTCGGCAGCAGTACGGAACAAGTCGTCGAACGAATCATCGCCGAAGTCGCCTTCCACAGCCGTCACGTCGTTCTCAGGTTCTGGCAGTTCCATAGGCTCAACTGGGCCGGGCTGCCCGCTGATGAAGTCGTTAATGCGGTTCACCTCAGGTGTATCTACGAATGCGCACTGTACTCGTACGGGTTCTGTACCGTTGAGGAACAGCATATCTCCCCTGCCGATAAGCTGGTTGGCACCCGGACGGTCAATGATGGTACGAGAGTCGATTACGGCACTTACCTTAAATGCTATGCGCGCGGGGAAGTTGGCCTTGATGTTACCGGTAATGATACTTGTGGTAGGACGCTGTGTTGCAATCACCATGTGTATTCCGACGGCACGTGCCAGCTGTGCAATACGTGCTATAGGCATTTCTATTTCCTTTCCTGCCGTCATTATAAGGTCACCGAACTCATCTATCACCACCACGATGTAAGGCATATACTCGTGTCCTTTTCTCAGGTCGAGCTTATGGTTCACGTATTTCTCGTTATATTCCTTAATGTTACGCACACCGGCTATCTTAAGCATATCGTAACGATAGTCCATCAGTTCGCACAGACTGTTCAGGGTGCGTACCACCTTTGTTACGTCGGTGATGATTGGTTCTTCATCGTTATCGGGAATCTTAGCGAGGAAGTGGTTGGCAATCTTCGAATAGATGCTGAATTCCACCTTCTTCGGGTCGATGAGCACGAACTTCAGTTCGTTAGGATGTTTCTTATAGAGAAGTGATGTAATCAGTGCGTTAAGACCAACAGACTTACCCTGTCCCGTAGCACCTGCTACGAGAAGGTGCGGCATCTTGGCAAGGTCTACCATGAACACTTCGTTTGTAATTGTCTTTCCCAGTGCAATAGGCAGTGCCATCTCTGTAGTCTGGAATTTCTTTGAGTTAAGGATACTCTCCATCGACACGATGTTCTGCTTCTTGTTAGGAACTTCGATACCTATCGTTCCCTTACCGGGTATAGGTGCTATGATACGTATTCCCAAGGCTGCAAGACTCAGTGCTATATCGTCCTCAAGGTTACGTATCTTTGAGATGCGCACACCCTCGGCAGGAGTAATCTCGTAGAGAGTAATCGTAGGACCTACTGTTGCCTTGATTGTATTAATCTGTACTCCGAAACTGTCAAGGACTTCTACAATACGTTTCTTGTTTTCGTTCTGTTCGTCCATGTCGATGTACGGACCGTCATTGTCGTAAGTATTCAGCAGGTCGAGTGTAGGATACTGGTACTTTGTCCAGGGTTCCTTATGGTTAATCGGAGTGTTGAGGGCTTCTTCCTCTGTAATCACGTTACCGCTGGCTTTCTCTTCCTCTGCACCCACCTGCACATCCATCATGCCGTCGTCGGTAGTCTGCTGTTCTACCGCCTTCTTCTCCGGCTGTGGTTCGGGATTCTCTTTAGGTGTTTCCTTTTCTGTTACGGGAGTTTCCGGCTGTTTGTTGTCTACGGGGAGTTCTATCGTAAAGTCACCGTTCGTGTCTTCTCCTGAGTCCTCGGCATCGGGATTGTCCGCACCGTTCTGTTCTTCCTCTTGTTTTCTGCGTTCTTCCTCCAGACGGGCATCTTCCTTCTGCTGTTCGCGCATGGTGTGCCATGAATTCAGTCCGTTCTTTATCACGCCCGTAGGATTGAGTATCTTACGCACGATATTTATTGTCTCGCTGCTTAAGAACACGAGATATACTATGGCAACGAACACAAGGATGGCAATCAGACCGGGAGCTCCGATTCCGCCCTCTACCCACGACACCACATCTTTGCCATGCAGTCCGCCGGGATTGAATATCGAATCGCAGAAGAACGGTTCCACAAACTTAGCCAATGCCACCGACAGCCACAGCATGAGCAGCATGGTAGAGAAGAACCATTTCCAGATGTTAAGTGCAAAAGCCTCAACAAGACGCAGTCCGATAGCTCCGAATATCACGGGGATGAAGAATGCCGCATATCCGAAACACGTCTGTATGAAGTAGCGTGCCATTTCTGCACCGCCCACTCCACATATATTAAGTATTTTCTCTCCTTCCTTCGGTCCTCCGTTCTCAAGCAGGCTGATGTCCTGTGCTCCTGTTGACAGAAACGAGACAAAAGCAATCATTGTATAGCATGAAAACAATATCAGTATTACACCGATGAGGAATTTTATAGTGTTACTTTCAAAAAAATGTCCGAGATTAAATATTTCCGCAAATCCTTTTACTTCGGATTTTGACTTTTTAGATGCCATTATAGTAAGTTGGTTTTATACTCTATACTGCAAAATTAATTGAAAAAACTTATATTAGGCAATAAATTGCCAACTTTTTTCTAATTTTGCAGAACGATACACATACGATGATGAAGAAGTTAATTCATAACAAGTTCGACAAGCACAAAATAACAGGACTGCCAATCGCGGCATTCAAAGGAAAAATAGAAGTAGTGACTACTCATGAGGAGGCTCGCAGCGCAGTAGAATATCTGATGACACAGAGCATTTTAGGCATTGACACAGAAACACGCCCTTCGTTCCGTAAGGGGCAGACTAACAAGGTGGCTCTGCTACAGGTATCGTCGAAGGATGTGTGTTATCTGTTCCGTCTTAACATTCTGGGCATCACTCCCGAAATTAAATATCTTCTTGAGGAAACTAAGATTAAGAAGATAGGTCTGTCGCTTACCGACGACATTCCGGCACTTGGCAAGCGTCTTGATTTCAAGGCGGGCGGATATATCGACATACAGAATATCATTGGCGGGATAGGCATCGAGGACATGAGTCTTCAGAAGATTTACGCCAATATCTTCGGCAATAGGATAAGCAAGGGTCAGCAGCTCTCTAACTGGGAGGCTGAAGTGCTTACTCCGGCACAGCAGCGTTATGCGGCTACGGATGCGTGGGCGTGCATAATGATTTACGAGGAGTTCTGCCGTCTTAAGGAGTCGGGAGACTACGAACTTGAAATAGTTCCGGTGAAGGAGCCGGTATTAGCAGAGACAGTAAAAGAAACTAACGAATAGTATAATCAGCATAATGTATAAGAATATTTATCTCAAGAAAGGAAGAGAGGCAAGCCTTGACAGATTCCACCCGTGGGTCTTTTCGGGTGCCGTCCATCATGTAGACGAGGGAATCAGCGAAGGCGACATAGTACGTGTTATTAAGGCAGACGGCAAATTCATCGCCGTAGGTCATTTCCAGATTGGCTCTATATCTGTACGTGTACTTTCTTTCCGCGACATAACCATCGACAATGCGTTCTGGCGTTCGCGTCTGGAATCGGCTCTGAATATGCGCATTGCCGTTCATCTTGCCGACAATCCTCATAACAACACATACCGTCTGGTTCATGGCGAGGGCGACAACATTCCGGGACTGGTCATCGACTGCTACGGAAAGACTGCCGTGATGCAGGCTCACAGCGTCGGTATTCATGTATGCCGTAAGGAGATTGCAGAGGCTCTTGTGGATGTCATGGGCAGCCGCATAGAGAATGTGTTCTATAAGAGCGAGACTACTCTTCCGTTCAAGGCCGACCTCGGTCAGGAGAATGGTTTCATTTATGGCGGCAGTGCCGATAACATCGCCGTTGAGAATGGTCTTAAGTTTCATGTGGACTGGCTCAAGGGTCAGAAGACAGGATTCTTCATCGACCAGCGTGAGAATCGTTCGCTCCTTGAGAGTTATGCAAAGGACCGCAGTGTTCTGAATATGTTCTGCTACACGGGTGGGTTCTCTTTCTATGCCATGCGCGGAGGTGCCAGACTGGTTCACTCTGTAGACAGCAGCGAGAAGGCCATCGAACTGACAAAGGAGAACGTGGAGATGAACTTCCCCGGCGACACTCGTCATCAGGCTTTCTGCGAGGATGCTTTTAAGTTTATGGACGATAATGACGACAAGTACGATCTCATCATTCTCGATCCTCCTGCTTTTGCCAAGCATCGTGCTGCACTGCGCAATGCGCTGCGTGGTTATACCCGCATCAACGTAAAGGCTTTCGAGCGTATTAAGAAGGGCGGAATTCTGTTTACATTCAGCTGTAGCCAGGTGGTTACCAAGGACGACTTCCGCAATGCTGTGTTCACGGCAGCCGCTACGACAGGTCGTAAGGTACGCATACTGCACCAGCTGCATCAGCCTGCCGACCATCCTATCAATATTTATCATCCCGAAGGCGAATACCTGAAGGGACTGGTTCTCTATGTAGAATAAATGACTGACACCGAAAGGATAGTTAAAGACTTCATAGCTGCCGAAAATCTAATGGATTCTGGCGGCAGATACATTGCCACATTATCGGGAGGCCCCGACAGTGTGGCATTGCTCGTTATGCTCTCACGTCTGGGCTACGACGTGGTGGCTGCTCACTGCAATTTTCATCTGCGTGGAAAGGAGGCTGACCGTGACGAGGCGTTCTGCCGTAAGCTGTGCAGCGACATGGGCATAGAACTGCATGTCGTTCATTTTGACACTTTCGGCTACGCTGCGGAACATAAGGTGAGCATCGAGATGGCTGCACGCGAACTGCGTTACGACTTCTTTGAACGTCTGCGACGCGAGCTCAGTGCCGACGGTATATGCGTGGCTCATCACATCAACGACAGCGTGGAGACTGTAATAATGAATCTTATCCGCGGTACGGGCATACGTGGTCTGAAAGGTATATCGGCACGCAACGGTTACATCCTGCGTCCTCTGCTGTGCATCACCCGTGCCGACATAGAGAAGTATCTTTCCGACAACGGCATCGGTTCGGTTACCGACAGCAGTAATCTCGTGAACGACGTTACGCGCAACCGTATTCGTCTTGACATCATTCCCATGATGGAGCAGATTAACGGCAGTGCGGTAATGAACATGGCACGCACCGCGCATCGTGTTGACGAGGCTCTGAAGGTGTTCGATGATGCCATGCGCCGTGCAGTGAACGAGGTGTGCACTGGTGATGGCGAATACAGCACAGAGCGTCTGATGCATACGGTTTCGCCAGAATACACTCTGTTTACCATTCTTGAGAAGTATGGTTTCTCGCCTGCCCAGACTGAGGATATTTTTGCTAACATCGGTGCTGCTCCGGGAACGGAATATTCATCGGCCACGCACCGTATGCTGTTCGACCGTGACAGGTTTATCATCCGTCCGATAACCAATGATGAATGTAAGCCTGTAGTTATCACTTCTGCTGCCGACGGCGAATATGTCTTTGACAGTCGTCTTTCGTTTTCTTTAAAATGTTTTGACAGAAATGATGACTTTGTAATTAAGAAGAATCGTTCCGTGGCTGTTCTCGATGCCGGACGTCTCTCCTTCCCTCTCACCATTCGTACCGTGCAGACCGGTGACCGCTTTGTTCCTTTCGGAATGAAGGGCAGCAAACTGCTAAGCGACTACATGACCGACCGTAAGTTTTCTAAGTTTCGTAAGCAGCAGCAGTCTGTCATTACCGACAGTAACGGTAACATAGTGTGGGTTACTGACGAGCGTCCTGATGCCAGATTCTGTATCTCTGATGCTACAAGACGTGTAATAGAAATTTCAGTCGTAAAACTTTAAATTCATTTCCTTCGTTTTTTTGCTTACAGCAGCATTTCTATGTCTGTAATTCAATTGAGAATTACATCCCGGCTTCATGTCTTATATCTGAAAGTCACGGCATATACTGCATAGGCACATGCTCTCTTTCCATTATATAAATATATTATATAAAATAATAATACATACATCATTCCGTACTGATGTTCAGACATTTTTATCATACTTATATGTATGTATTATTACTAATAACATAACATTTCTGATACTATACGGGAACAGATACACTCTGATAAAAGTAAGATACAAACCGAATGCACTCATCATGAAATCATGTCAGTGAGAAAATGAAAAGCAGACTCACGTGTGTGAAATTGCAGATACACATAAGTCGTCAGACTGCTATACGTACGTACATTTATTAATACACGTGCGACAGAACGTAAGCAATTTTCATCACGGCATCTGCCAATAACAACATATCTTACAGGTGTCTTTATGCCGTTATTAGTCATCAGTTCAAAATAACACAGCAAACGTTACCCCGTAAAATCTATTTTGATTACCTTTGCAAAAAATAAAGAATTAAGATATGAAAAAACTACTATTGTTTTTTATTTCAATCCTACTAACAGGAAACTTAGCTATGGCACAGGAAAAAGTGGTTAACCTCAGAATACTCGAAACGAGTGACGTTCACGGAAGTTTCTTTCCCTACAATTTCGTAGACCGCAGACAGGTAAAGGGTTCTATGGCAAGCGTTGCCGCATACGTGCGCGACCTGAGAAAGAAGATGGACAAGAATGTGATACTGCTCGAAAACGGAGATATTCTCCAGGGACAGCCCACAAACTATTTCTATAACTTCGTTCATCCTGAAAAGGAGAATATCGCAGCACAGGTTATCAATTACATAGGCTTCGATGCTCAGAGCGTGGGCAACCACGACATTGAGACCGGACACGAGGTTTACGACAAGTGGATTAAGGAACTCGACTGCCCGACAGTAGGTGCCAACATAGTAGACGCAAAGACCGGACAGCCTTACGTAAAGCCTTACGTAATGATAGAGCGCGACGGCGTGCGCATTGCTGTTCTCGGAATGATTACTCCAGCCATTCCCAACTGGCTCAACGAGAGTCTGTGGAGCGGTCTTCGTTTTGAGGAGATGGTAAGCTGCGCTAAGAAATGGGTTAAATACATTCAGCAGCACGAGAATGCCCACATCATAGCCGGACTGTTCCACTCTGGTCGTGAGGGCGGAATCACAACTCCCGACTACGTAGAGGATGCTTCTCTGGAAGTTGCTCGCGAAGTTCCGGGTTTCGACATCATATTCTATGGTCACGACCACTTCTCTCATAACGAGATAATAAAGAACCGCCACACAGGCAGGGAGGTTGTATGTATCGACCCGTCATGTCATGCTCATCTGCTGAGCGACGTAAGCGTAAGCGTTACTTTCAAGGATGGAAAGATGACCGACAAGAAGATAAAGGGTGTGCTCGCAGACATGGATGCCGTTAAGGCCGATTCTGAATACATGAAGCATTTCGACGGCGTGATAAATGAGATGAAGGAGTATGTGAGCCGTAAGATTGGCGAGTTCAAGACTCCGATGCACTCACGCGACTGTTTCTTTGGTAACTCTGCTTTCACCGACTTCATACATGAGATTCAGCTGAAACTCACTGATGCCGACATCTCGTTCAATGCTCCGCTTATGTTCGACACTACCATTGATGCAGGTCCGGTGTATGTTTCTGATATGTTCAAGCTCTATAAATACGAAAACAAGGTATATGTCCTCGAACTTACGGGCGAAGAGATTAGAAAGCATCTTGAACTCAGCTACGACCTGTGGGTTAATACGATGAAGAGCAAGGACGACCATCTGCTGCTGCTCGACAACCATTACAAGGGAGACCAGCAGCGTTATGGTTTCAAGAACCTCACGTTCAACTTTGACAGTGCGTTAGGTATTGACTATGAGGTGGATGTAACAAAACCCGACGGACAGAAGGTTAAGATTCTGCGCATGAGCAACGGCGAGCCGTTCGACATTAACAAGACTTACCGCGTGGCAATGAACAGTTACCGCGGCAATGGCGGCGGCGAACTGCTTTCAAAGGGTGCCGGCATTCCTCTTGAGAAAATCAAGGACCGCATAGTTTATCAGAGTAAGAGAGACCAGCGTTATTATCTGATGCAGGAGATTGAGCGCCAGGGCGTGATGACTCCTAAAGCTCACAACAACTGGAAATTTGTTCCGACAGAATGGACTGAGGATGCCATCCGCCGTGATAAGGAATTAATATTCGGTAAGTAAAATGAATAATTATTGGTTTGTATTTCACAGAAATTTATTAGTCATACAGCCCGTCGGTGATGGCAGCTATACCATACCGTGCTGCGAGAGTGTTCCATTTGAAGTAAAGGAAGGCCGTGAGGTTCACGATGTCCATCCCATAGGATTTGATACGGTAAAGGCTTTCGAGACCGACATGGAGGAGGCTCCGGAGGGTTACGAATTCTGCGACCTCAGGGCTTCGTTCTACAAACTGCCGCTTAACCTTTATAATGCGGCAGGCAAGTGTCGTGAGATTCTTTACTGGGACGGAAACACACAGTATTGCAGTGCGTGCGGCGGTAAGATGCACATGAGCACCGACATTTCTAAGAAGTGCGAGAAATGTGGCCGCGAGGTATGGCCGCTTCTTTCTACCGCAGTTATATGTCTCATACAGCGCGGTGACGACGTGCTGCTTGTTCATGCACACAATTTCCGCGGTAACTTCTACGGTCTTATTGCCGGATTCGTGGAGACAGGAGAGAATCTGGAACAGGCTCTCGAACGTGAGATAAAAGAAGAAACCGGACTTACGGTTACCAACATACGCTATTATGCTTCGCAGCCGTGGCCCTACCCATGCGGACTGATGTGCGGTTTCTATGCCGACTACGTAAGCGGCGAAGTCAAGCTCCAGAAAGAGGAACTTGCAGCCGGAGGATGGTTCAACAAGGACAATCTGCCAGAACTTCCTGGCGAAATGTCTATTGCACGCCGACTGATAAACCACTGGTTAGAAGTTAAATCTTCGCACTAACGGTTATTTTAAAGAAATCCATATTTTACAATATTATTATTGAAGAAGAGGGGTACGCAGATGTTCTCATACTAACAGAGGATATTCTACGTACATCCTCTTCTTTTTTTCATCTGTCAGCACCACGTCTGATGTTTTTCCGACACCATCCGCACTCAGTATAATTAATCTGTCTTCACGTAAATTATATGATGATATGTAAATGACATGAAAATGTATTTGCAAAAATTGTGACAGACTATAAAAAGAATTAGTACCTTTGTGAATGATATGGAAATAAAGGAAGTACAGAAACTGTATTCTAAGCTGCCACAGGTGGCAGCACTGGGCAGACTGCTCGATAAGAAACAGAAAAGCATTCATCTTAAAGGACTGTCGGCATCGGCGGCTCCTCTGCTCTTCTCCGCTCTCGACGAACGGAGAAAAGGAACTGTCGTGTTCATTCTCCAGGATACCGACGAGGCAGGATATTTCTATCACGACCTTACACAGATTATGGGCGAGGAAAATGTCCTTTTCTTTCCTTCGGCATACCGCAGGGCTGTGAAATACGGACAGAAGGATGATGCCAACGAGATTCTGCGTACCGAGGTGCTCAGCCGCATAACACAGAGCACCGACAATTCGCTATACATAGTTACCTGTCCGGAAGCTGTCAGCGAACTGGTAGTATCTAAGTCGAAACTCACGGAGAGCACCATCACCATAGAAGAAGGCAGCGAGATGGAAGTATCGTCTATAGCGCGGCAGCTCAGGACATTAGGGTTCAAAGAGACCGACTATGTGTACGAGCCGGGACAGTTTGCGCTGCGTGGCAGCATCCTCGACATCTATTCGTACAGCTGCGAATATCCGTTCCGTATCGACTTCTTTGGCGATGAGGTAGACACAATACGTACATTCACCATAGAGACACAGCTGTCGGGTGACCGACGCAGACGTGTAAAAATAGTTCCTTCGCTTGCAGAGAGCCAGGAGACAAAGGTATCGTTCCTCAGTCTGCTGCCTAAGGATGCCGCCGTGGCATTACGCGACCGTGATTTCGTGGAAGAAAGTATAGGTAAGATCTACGAAGAGGGATTCTCGCAGCAGGCATACACCGAGCGCATGGCAGGTGCCACTGAAGCCGAACAGGCAGAGATAATGCGCACTATGAAGAAGGAGAGCACTCTCGTTACACGTCAGGTGTTTGCATCGCAGCTGTCTGGCTTCACGCTCATAGAGTTCGGCACACGTGCTTCGGGTATTCCCGGTGCCGTGGTAGAGTTCGACATCACGCCCCAGCCGCTGTTCCATAAGAACTTCGACATCATAAAACAGACGTTTACCGAATACATTGTAAACGGCTACCGCATATATATCCTTGCCGACAGCGTAAAGCAGAACGAACGTCTGAAGGCCATCTTCGACGACATGGGCGACGAGAATTCTGTTATTTCGTTCACTCCCGTAGAGAAGACCATACACGAGGGATTTGCCGACAACACCCTGAAGGCTTGTTTCTTCACCGACCATCAGATATTCGACCGCTACCACAAATACAGTCTGCGTTCTGACAAGGCTCGTTCGGGCAAGATGGCTCTTACCCTCAAGGAGATACAGGAGATGAAGCCCGGCGACTATATAGTACACATCGACTTCGGCATCGGTATGTTCGGCGGACTGCTGCGTGTACAGGACGGCAACCGTATTCAGGAGAAGATTCGTATAATATTCCAGCATAACGACATCGTGGATGTTTCAATCCATGCTCTATATAAGGTATCTAAATACCGCAGCGCAACGGATGGCGAGAAACCGCGCCTTAGCGTACTGGGTTCCGGTACGTGGGAGCGCATGAAACTCAAGGCAAAGGAGAAAATCAAGGACATTGCCCGCGACCTCATCAAGCTGTACGCCAAGCGTTCGCAGGAGAAAGGCTTTAAATATTCGCCCGACTCGTTCATGCAGCACGAACTTGAAGCAGGATTCCTTTACGAGGATACTCCCGACCAGCTGAAAGCCACCAACGACGTAAAGGCCGACATGCAGAGCGACAAGCCTATGGACCGTCTGGTGTGCGGTGACGTTGGTTTCGGTAAGACCGAGGTGGCAATACGTGCGGCATTCAAGGCGGCATGCGATAACAAGCAGGTGGCAGTTCTGGTGCCTACCACGGTGCTGGCATATCAGCATTTCCATACTTTCAGAAACCGACTGAAGGACTTCCCCGTAAACATAGAGTATCTGTCGCGTGCACGTACTGCCACACAGGCCAGACACGTGATGGAAGGACTTGCCGACGGAAGTGTAAACATAGTAATAGGTACACAGAAACTGCTGTCAAAGAGTGTAAAATTCAAGGACTTAGGTCTGCTTATCATTGACGAGGAACAGAAGTTCGGCGTGGCAATGAAAGAGAAGCTGCGCAAGATGAAGACTAACGTAGACACGCTTACCATGTCGGCAACGCCTATTCCGCGTACTCTCCAGTTCTCGCTGATGGGTGCCCGCGACATGAGCGTAATACGCACTGCCCCGCCCAACCGTCATCCGGTACAGACAATGATTACCACGTTCGACAGCGATGTCATTGCCGATGCCATCAATTTTGAGATGAGCCGTAACGGTCAGGTGTACTTTGTGAACGACAGGATATCCAATCTTCAGGACATTAAGGCTGTAATCAACCGCCGCGTACCCGATGCCCGCGTGGCCATCGGTCACGGACAGATGAAGCCGCAGGAACTTGAAGACATAATCTTTGGTTTTATGAACTACGACTATGACGTGCTTCTCTCCACTACAATCGTAGAAAACGGCGTGGACATTCCTAACGCCAATACAATAATTATCAACGACGCCCATCATTTCGGACTCAGCGACCTTCATCAGATGCGCGGCCGTGTGGGACGTGGCAACCGTAAGGCATTCTGCTATCTGCTTGCACCGCCGAAGACTTATCTTCCCGACGAGTCACGCCGACGCCTTGAGGCAATAGAGACATTCTCCGACCTCGGCAGCGGTTTCAACATTTCTATGCAGGACCTCGACATCCGCGGTGCCGGCAATCTGTTAGGTTCCGAGCAGAGCGGATTTATGGAAAGTCTGGGTTACGAGACGTATAAGAAGATTCTGAAACAGGCAGTGAGCGAACTGCGCAACGATGAGTTTAAGGATATGTACGAGGAACGTATAGAGAGTGGCGACAACGTTACGGGCGAGGAATTCGTAGACGACTGTATGATAGAGAGCGACCTTGCGATGTACTTCCCCGACCAGTATGTTCCAGGCAGTGCCGAACGCATGCTGCTCTACCGCGAACTGGACAATATAGAAGACGATGATGCTCTCGAAGCATACCGTAAGCGACTCATCGACCGTTTCGGCGAAGTACCACCCGAAGGCGAAGAGCTTATGCAGGTTGTTCCCCTACGCAGACTCGGCAAGCAGTTAGGATGCGAAAAGATTATGCTCAAGGGCGGACACCTTACATTATTCTTCGTAAGCAATCAGGACAGTGCCTACTTCCAGACACCGACTTTCGGCAACGTGATACGTTACATCACAAAGCACCCGCGCACGTCTATATTACACAATGATGCTAAACGTTCCATGCAGGTCAAGAACGTTGCCAACACCGCCGATGCCGTAAAGGTGCTGAGAGACATATTAGCTGCTTCTGAATAAACGACAATGCTAATCTTACACAGATACAGTTTAGCTTAGAAATAAAAACATACATTTTTTTGAAATGTGTAATAACAGTAAAAGTCCTCGTAAGGCATACCTTACGAGGACTTTTACTATACTCTATATATGATGTTAATATTAATTATCTTGGATTCCAATCACGTACAAAGACGAAATTAAATGTTTCTTTACCGCTCTGAAGTGAAATATAACCATTCTTTGCATACCATGATCTTGTATATATACCGTTTTTATTTTGATCATTTTTATTTCCGTGATATCCGTGTGAATAGTAGGTAAACGGTGTATAATAATTATTAGCATCAAGCAAATTGTATAACGAAAGAATAGCTAACTCTCGTATATTAGGAAGACGCCAGTTACCTTCTAACCTGTTACCATTTCTATCTACCGGATACGGGAAACTAAGAGTCTTACCATTATCCAAAATATATTTCAATTTATCATACGGATACTCTCCATATCCTCCTGTTTCGTCATAATTGTAACCATAAGAAACTGGCAGTGCCTCAAAACCAAAAGGTATCAGTGCAAACTGTTCATTTTCATTTGTAGTTCCAAGACTTGTAAGGTTAGGGTCTAATTCCGTACCTCCACGCAAAGATTTCATATTGACACGGCTTGCATCAATAGTTCTATTTGTTTTATCTACCTTCAGCAATGGTTCGGGTAAAGCATTAATATCAGATACTCCGAGATTCCTTATACAGCGTATTGATCTCGATGCCACCTTTTCCCATTCATTAAGATTATCACTGATTGAAAGTCCTTCTTCTGCCCATAACAATTGAGGTAAATTACTTTTTACAGTACTGCTTATAACATGGTGACGCCATTTCTGACAATCTTTGAAAATTCCACCCGTATATACATCTGCTTTCGTATATCTTGAAATCTTATCAGGATACAACTGAGCTTCACCAGAAATTCCACGACCACCGATGTATAGTTCCGCAAGTTGTTTTATAGAAGCGACATACCATTTTATCTCATTATCATCTATTTTACCATTGCCATTATTGTCACGATTTCTAAGAAGGAACGAATATCGTAGATTTCGTTTATCATTTTTCAGCCAATGTACATTATGAGGAAGACAGCCTGAAGCATTATTACCCGAGGGGTCGTAACTTTCTGGAAGCTCCCATGTAAGAGGATCTGAAGGATCACCAGATATATCAAAATAATTTCTCCATGAATAGCCTGTTCCCCCTATAAATGAATGGATTGTATTATATCTTCCATTTTCACCATTAAGGTTATCATTATTTGTATTAAGAGACGGTGATCCATTCTCCCACAATAATCCATATTCACCAGTGGCAAAATCAAATCCTGATTCATCAACAGTTTCACATCCCCATCCCGTAGAGTTATCTTGCAGATATGTACGATCTGTGGTGTACGGAGTCTGAATAGGTCTCTGACGTATAGTAGAAACACTGTTAGTACGCGAACTCTCACCATCTTTACTTACAAGGTTATCGCAAAGGATGTGTAAAGAACGGTCACCACAGTCGTTAACGAAGTTTGTCCATAAAGGCAGCGGTCTGTCTCCGAGTACAGGACATTTTTCGTAATAATACTCATCTACGAAAGCCGTAAAATATACAGCCCACTTCTGTACAGTCTTTTCTGTACCATTATTATTTAAGACTTGTACATTCTGTTTTCTAAAGCAGGTACCTTCGCCCCATCTATTAAAATCGTTAGGATATTTTTTCTTGTTATTATTATATATATCTGCCTGTTCTTTCAAATATTCAACAAGTTCGTTTACATACATAAGTCTGTCACCTCTCTTTCCAGATGCAGGCTGATAAGCATCACCCGGATACCATCTGTTAAGAACAGAATAATGCTCATTCGGATTACTTGTGTCTCCGGGTTTAATAATATTTCTGAAGAACTTTACCCATTTATAGTCAATATTATCAAGAACAACATTTTCTGGTGCGCTCTCATGTGAGAACGGAGTGTCAACAAACCATGAAAGTCCTTTTTCTACATATTCGGGGAAGAAACGGAAAACAGTCTGTCCGTAGTGTGCATCAAACACAGCAACCTTCTCTTTAGCTATAACCACGTCACCGGTAGCACCAGACTGCGGCTCCCAGAAATTCTTTCCAGGCTGCGATGTTTCCACCTCGACTATAATCTTATTAACATCAACGATAGAAATGTTGTAAGTATAACGAGTGTTACGTTTGATAGTATAATCATTAATATCTTTGCCAAAGTCACCAAGATGAACATAATATACTACATCAGCAAAAAGAGTCTGTGGTTTGTTGGTAGTTATGTTTGCATCCTTATACTTCATCTCCAGCTTACCAGAAATCTTCAAATAAGTACTCCACTGATTTGCATTAACCCACATATCTCCGCTTGTTGCAGCGTAGGCACCTGTTTTAGGATCCTTGATACGTAAGTCACGTGCAAAGAACGCAGTATCCGATTTTGCAATCATATTCTTTGCATTCTGCTTATTCTCAAACATATAGAAAGAGAATATATGATTGTTGACAGGTTTATCACTACCCGGCAGCATCAATTCTTCTGCGCTCTCAAAGTTTAGCGGAATTGTATTGAAATAATAATCAGAAACAGAAGTACCCTCAGGCTGTACGCTTGTCTCCGTACCTGAAATAAGTTTACATGTTCTTGGTACATTTACTACCTCCCATGTATCAGGAATGAACTCCCTTAGCTCACTATTTACATTAGGATCGAACTTTGTAGGATCTATATGTATTCTGACCTCTATCTTTGCATCAAGTCGTCCTAAACTGAAAGCTGTATTATTTGCATAACTAAAGGATGTATTTTTGGCACTGTTTACGATAGATCCATTAGGATTGATTTTTACTGTTTCCTTACCCATCATAATCATGCCGGTTCTGAACATCGGGTTTCCGGTAAAACGCAATGTAAAGTTTGTAAGATCTGATTCTTTTCTGAATCCATCAAAAACAGCAGCAGACAACTGAAGATATTGAGCTTCAATGTTTGCAAAAACATACATATTATATGGTCCGCCCGTAGGCACCACCATCTTTACCTTGCCATGTGAAGGTGTTTTCAGTGTTTTGTAACCATTCTCTCCTCTACCGCCAAATACAGCAGGTTCTACATACCAAGCCTCAGACGTAGCGTTATTAACACCATTAACATCTCTATGCTTATTTTTTATATCAAAATATTTACCATATACCTTCTCGCCTGTAGTAGAGTTAAACAGCAGTACATAAAAGTTGGTAACGACGTGTTCGTACTCACCATCCTGAGTAGAACGCGTAGAGAAACCTATATCTTCGTAACTGTTATCTCCAAAATCCATTTCAGCAAGCACCGGCTTACCAACGACACATTCTTCAGACGTATATTCTGACATATCATCGGTACAAGATGATGCTACCATTAGTACGACAAGCATCATGAAGATGCTTTTAAATCTGTATGTATATTTCATGTCAATCATAATTAATCAAACGTTATACTTCCTCCACCTTCGTTCCAAGGGTCTACCTTAAATTCGAATGTTCCTGTCTTATCGTTATGTCTTGTATTTATGAATATATGATAAAACTCATTTCTTCGTATCTCTGTAACTTTTACTGGCTTTTTATTTACTAATTTAGTAAAGTCTATTGTAGCATGTTTTGTCTTAGCACCAGCTGAATTAGGATAACCAAAAGTAATATGCTTGAATGTAAAATTATCTCCATAAGAACTCCAACCATATTTCACCCATTTTAAATTACTATCCAATTCGTAAGTAGACCTTTTTACTTTACATCTTATTCTATAATCACTTGTACTGAAATAATTGTAACGGTTTCCAAAAACTATAGTACTATTATTTGATGCTTGTTGTACATAATTATTTGCACCTACAGACTTTAATGCACCTTTTCCAGATGTATCGTTGCTCTCAAACACCCAAAAATAATTTTTATTATCAGGTCCGTTTAGTTCAGCTTTATTTGGCATCGGTCTCCACTCTATAGTACCATTGTTATTATACAATACTTTATTATTATCATTACAATATATAACGAACCATCCGCCATCTGTCATGTAGCTATAATCTTGATCATTATAGTAGCTTTTTTCACCTAATGGTTCAGCAGACAGATCTATATTAAATTTATAACCTTTAGACATAGCATTTTCAAGAACATATCCATCGAATACTACTACTTCATTTTGTTTGTTAGGTGTATTTTCTTCGAGCAACAGACCTTGTGTGAAAGGTTTTTTGGCGACTGCTGATGTTATCACAGGTGTCGCATTAGCATTGTTCAAAGCACCTTGACTTTCGAACAAAGGAATCGTTGTTTGTGAAATCTTTCCAAGATCAAGATTATTTATACGCATTGTATAATTTAAACTTTCATTGCGCATCGTAACTTTGATACGAGTGTATGTTCGCTTGAAACTTGAAATAAGAACATTCTGGCCAGGCTGGATATATTCATTATCAACTAATGATAATATCATTGGCTTACCGGCATCACACATACCATCTGATCCAGATGTCCTTACACTCTTTTGCTTTAAAGATTTTAACTGTGCGCCGAGATTAGCTTCATCGAGTGAATTATTTGCAGCTTTTATTATATTACTTATATCACTATTCGTATTATAATTGGCTACAGCATAAATCTTATAGTCACCAATCACAAGTTTGTTAAAACCATAACTTTTTGCTAATGTTACATTTACATTACCGTTAGAAGCCGAAATCCATTTACCTGTAGTTACACCGTTTGCGAGGTCCAACGTTACAGATGTAGCGGCTGGTCCTGTCTGTGTATCAAGTTCAAAATTTCTGTAAGCAGCCACTGTTTCCTGACCATTTGAGTTATACGTAACAAAAACAGCCAAACTATTAAAAGCCCATCCGTCAGAAAGCTGCGATTTAGTGTCTGCCGGCATAGTGATGCCGTCACTGCTTCGTGTTCCTGAAAACTGCGGAGCAGATATGGTGACAAACATAGAAGAGTCATCAGACAGAGTACCTTCTTTCATTTCATCATCACAGCTGTATAAAATCCCCGCTGTAAGAAGTAACAATATAATATTATAAATATTTTTCATTAATCGTTAGTTTTAAAAGTCTATACTCGTATTAGAATCAAAATTTTCCCAAGGCATGACATCTACTTCCCATGTAATTGTAGCTTTAGACAATTTAATGGTGTAGACATAACGATTGTTGGATTCCCATTTTTGCGGTGCTCCTTCAACAACAAGCTTTTTACTTACCTTTGCGCCATTAGATGTTGTAAAGCAAAAATACAAATCCTTTGGTATGTTCTGCGGTATTACAAAGAGGTAACCGTCATTGGTACAATAATTAGCACCTTCGGTAGCACCTGCTGCCGTATAAGCCGTTGCCATATTATTGTTTTTCTCCTCTCCGATTAACATACCGTTATGTTTCCACATATAATGTACAAGATCGTTAGTTTCACCAACAACCCACTTCGGCTGAATGATACCGTCGGTGGTTACATACTGATACTGTATAGTACCTTCATTGGCAAACTTGTGAGTACTTGCAGACTGCTCGTCTTTTTTAGTCTCAAGACAGAATCCAGTGAGTTCGAGCTGTTCGTTAAAGTCACCTTTTTCTCTATAGAACTGGAATTTTATTGCAGAAAGACAATGCTGCATGTTAATAGGTACGGTATTGCCTCCGGGCAGAGGACCGTCCTTTCCTATTCTGTCGTCAGAGTCTACAATATTATATCCGGCGAGCACGTCCTGCTGAGATTCCTTTGTTCTGTATGTCAGCTGGAAATTTTCAGCAGTGGTAAGATCTTTAACCCAGTCTTTTTCTCTCAGCATTTTTTCGGGATAGAACGCACAGCACACCATCTTTGTACCGGCAATCCACTTTTTATTGTCGCATACAGGAATTTGCGAATTATTGGCAGAATGTTCAAAATAATGCCATGCCCTGTTATCTGCAAGGCCCTGATTATCGAAAAATGCCATCGTATGCTCCAAATAACGATTAAGGTCCTGCTCACCGTTCTTAAATTTCAAGTCGGCTATAATTCCTACACGTTCTGACTTGTCGCCAGCCGAACCCGGTACGACTCTGTTGGCAGGACTGCAAAGACTTTTCAGACTTGCCTCGTTTACGAATGCTCTTGATTCTGAAAAGTTGAGACTGAAACCTATAGAGCCGGCAGGAACAGGCTCTGAACTTTGTTCATTGCTCATGTCATCGCTGCTGCACGAAGTAATCAGTGCGGCAGTAACGAGTAACAATATATTCGACAAATATTTTTTCATCAGTATTTTCTTAAAGGATTTATTATTCTACTATTATCTCTGGATTATCGATAAAGTCGTCAACCGACGGCGTTACATATATATTGTCCTTAGTTAAAGCCAATGTATAGATATAACGTTTTCCGATTTCCCACTTATCTGATATTACATTGTTCCTGCTGCTGTTATTCAGATACAATGTGCGTGTACCATACTCTATAGGATGATCTATCAGGTCACCTTCATAAGTCCACTTTATAACAATTCTTGCATCTGGTGAGAGCTGCTGGGGAATCATGAAAGCAAAATGATTGGCATTGTCTATTACCTTGACATCCTTTGCTCCCTCGTAAGGAATCTGTGCTATTTCAGAGTTAAGGAAATCGTAATTTGCCTTGCTGTTGATATCAGTGTCCCAGCGAGGATTTTCTACCTTATTATATTCAAGTCCTACAAAACTGCCCTTGTCTACTTTCTTAAGAACAGCACCTTCGTAGAACGAACCTTTGTTCATAACATCATAAACAATTATCTGCTGAATTTTGAACCTTGCTGCTTCTTTTGCCTTAGCAGCATCTTTCATTCCGCTCAGATAACTGGGATTTATGCACACCTTGAAATGAACAGAAGACAAAGCATGTCTGAACTTCATGTTCACACCGTCGTAATGAGCATTGTTATTCTCCGGTCTTTTCGGTGTAGGCGAAACGATATCACATGAAGTTTCCGCAAACATTATGTCGTACTGTTCGCCAATGTTCGGCATTGTGTAATCTATAATGCTGAGACATTTTGTTGCGTCTGTTTCATCGTACTTTGCTCCTGGAATATTTGCAGGCGAATAAGCTCTGAAGGCATATTTCTTTGAAGGCTCCCAGTAGTGAGTAATGTCTGTGTCCCATCCGTTATATTCGGCCTTATACTTTGCCTCCTCTCCATTCGGACTATATTCAGGCTCGAAAGGAAGAAGATTGTCGCCAAGACTGAGATTACTGTATTTGAAACCGAATACTCTGAAAGTCTCATTTTTAGAATATGGAGTATTCTGTTCAAATTCTGGCAAATTACGAGTGATACCGCTTATTACAGGTGCTGTGAATGTTATCTTATGTCGTATCGGAGACGAAACACTATCATCACTGTCACAGCCCGTGAAAAGCAGCGACACCGACATTGCAACCATCATAAGACAGTTTTTAAATATTATGTCTGACTTTTTAGTTTTCATATCATGTATATTACTCGATTTCTACATTTTTACTTCCTGATATTTTACCAGCTGATGGTTTTACGAATATACGATCCTTAGCAAGTGCTATTGTATAGGTATATCTCTTGCCCATCTCCCAACGTGAAGACACCACGTCGTTCTTTGTAGAATCGTTAAGATATATCACACTTGTATTCTCGTTCAGCTTATTTTCTTTGTCTGCATATGTCCATTTCACCGTGATAGACGCACGGGCGTCTAATTTCTGAGGTATCATGAACGCTATGTGATTCGAGGGGTTCAGTTCTCTGATGCTCCTTGCAGCTTCGCTCACTGTACCGCCTCTCATATACGGGATTTCTTTTATTTCGTCGGTAACGAATTCGTATGCAGCATCGGCATCAAACTTCCAGTTGCTCCACATTTCTATACCTGAGTCTTCTGCACATCCTACATAAGACCATTTTCCTGTACTTCCGTTATATTCTGCCGTAGAATTTTCATTGAAGTCAGCTTCATTGTTCAATCCTGAGAGCGTGATGCTCTGTATCTTATAGCGTGCTGCCTCCTCGGCTGCCTGTGCCACAGTCATTCTTCTGAGATAACTGGGGTTTACGCATACCTTAAAATGTACTGACGACAATGCGTGTTTGAAAACCAGATTAACTCCGTTATAATGAGATATCTTGTTAGGTATATCGAGTTCTGGTCCTTCTACATCGTACATCGCAGGAATATACATAAGGTCGTACTGGCTGCCCATTTCAGGAATTCTGAAATTCTTTATCGTCAGTCCGCCATTGCTCTCGGTATCATATCCGGCAACGGTCTGTCCGTCGTTAATGTTTGCAGGCGAATATCCCTTAAAGGCATAGACCTTACCTTTTTTCCACATATGAGGTTCCGGAGTATCCCAGATTCTATATTCGTCTGAATAACTTACTACCGCTCCCTCCGTAGGATTATATTCGGAATTTTTGCTCCATGAAAAACTTTTGCTGCCCGGAGCATAATAAGCAGCATACACTCTGAATGTTTCTCCTTCAGAATATTCTTGTCCCTGCTCTGTGTCTGTAATGGCCGCACCTCTTGATATTCCATCAACAACAGGTGATGCGAACACAATTCTCTGCTCAATGTATTTCCTCGGATAGGTCTCTTCATTATCGTTACAACTTGTAAACAGCGATACTGACACAGATGTTATAACAAATAGTGAAAGTCCTAAGAGTGTATTGTATGTTTTATTATACATCATCACCTTTAAATTTTATTGTTATTAATTACTTACGTCTCTTTTAATGTATTGTGCCGCTGTCCCTTGCGAAGGGGATATCATCTGAATTAACGCCTTTTTATCAGACAGCGACTTATAAAAATCCTTGGGGGACAAGCCCCCAGGGATTATGTATTAGAGTTCAAAAAATATTAGAGAACAATAGGATTGTTACCCGGTGTAGGTTCAACGTCTGTCCAGTCATCAACTGAAGGAGCGAAGTAAATACGATTTGAAGCTGTAAGTGCAATTGTGTAAGTATAACGCTTACCCATTTCCCATTTAGCTGTTACAGGCATCAAATCAGCTGCGTTCAAAACGATAGTCTTTGTGAAATCCTTCATGTTAGGCTCTTGTTCTGTACCAAGATTTACTGTATAGTTGATAACGATCTGAGTTGCTTCTGGCAATGTCTGAGGAACCATGAAACCAATATGGTTTGCAGCATTTACAGACTTAACATCATCAGCTAAATTAAAAGCTACCTTTGAAGGAGAGTATGGTTCAGCTACAAAATCATATGAAGTTGTTCCAGCCTGATCTGTCCATGCTGCTGCACCAGTAGCTGCGTTCTCTGCGAAATTACCTTTGTCCTGTACGCCTGCCAATGTAATGCTATTCAGTGTGAAGTTTTTTTCATTCAGAGGTTCATCCTTATGTACACAAACCTTGAAGTGAACTGATGAAAGTGCATGCTTGAATACTAAGTTAACACCATTGTAACCATCATTATTTCCGTTTGTACCTGCTGCCAGCTGGCTCTGATCATTTAAGCCCTTTACAGCTGGAGCATACATCATATCATACTGCTGACCAATGGCAGGTGTTTGATAACCATTAACTGTAAGACCGTTTGTCCAGTCATAAGCTACTGTACCTGCTACAATGTTAGGAGAATATGCTGCGAATGCATAATCTTTACCTGCTTCCCAGAAACGAGGAAGCTGTGTATCCCAACCACCTAAACTCTGGCTGTAGAATGCTTCTTCACCATCAACACCGTATACATCTGCTTGATTTACACCCCACTTACCTGCATCATATTTAACACCGAATACTCTGAAAGTCTCCTTCTTGTTATATGCGATGTGTGTACCACCTACAGTACCACCCTGCTCAGCATCCATTATGTTAGCACGTGTGTTACCATACATTACAGGAGAAGCGAATGTAATTCTCTGAGGAGCCTTGTTAGCTTCATAACTTTCTTCGTTGTCATTTGTACAGCTTGCAAAAGCGAAACCTGCAAGAGCTGCCATCATCAATAATTTTTTCATAAGTTTTTTTGTTTTTGATTAATAAATAATGTTTGTTTCTTTTTATGTGTCCGTTATTCTCTGTATGGACTTACATCGTCGTTATTAAATTCGTTTTTTTAAATTAAATTTTCATACTTTCTCAATTCCTCATAGGCAAAAAATGTTTTTCGTTATACATTTAAATATTACTCTTTCTTATATCTTATATAAGTCTATATCAGACTGATAAATGACATTCTTTTTTAAACTATGAAATTATGTTCTTCATCATCCCAGTCATCGACACCAGGAGTGAAACCTCCGCCACCACATTCAGGTTCTTTGATATCAATTTCCTTTTCTAGGATAATCCATCTGTGATTTATGGCATCTTCTGTCTTGAAATAATCTGTAATGTCTATTGTCTCTGTCTGGTTTCCACCACCAACGGTAACGAAACTGAACGTTATCTTAAACAACGACTCAGTGTCAGGAAGTTTTCCCCATGTATTGAATGTTGCATACAGGTAGGCACTCTGTGTCTCTTCTGTTTCGCCATTATTCATTACATTACCTTCTTCATCTTTCTTCGGCACCAGAACAGTCTTACGCTGACGTTCCTTCATTTCAAAGTACAATATAGCAGGCGGTGTTGTAACCATTTCGTTAGCAAACAGTTTCTTTGATCCTGCCACACCGGTAAGCAGCGTAGAAGAACCACTCATCCACTGTGCTCCATTAACCTTTACCTGTATGTAATAGCTCTCTACTATGGTACTTGCCGTATAAAAATCGCCATCACTGTTGCGCAGTGTGTCGGCACCGTTATATTCGCGTATTACCACTTTATCGTCGGCAACCGTCCATAGATGATCAGGCTCGTACAGCAGGTTCATCTGATCGTAGTTAGGTCTTGATGTTCCAAACATTCTCGGAAGCTTAGAATAATACTGCATTGATATATGGTTGGTATATCCTTCTGCTCCGAAACAGTTTGACTCATTTTTTATCTGCGTTGTCTCCGTACCGAAGTTATACACCAGCAACTTATATTCACCGGCAGGAGCTGCGATATATCCGTCGAGATAATATCCTCGCTCGTCACGGTCGTAATGCTGGAGGTATCTTTCTGATACCACACGTCCCGTATTAGGATCGCAGAGCGCTACACGCATGACACCTGGTTCTACAAATTCAGGTCGTTCAATGTCATCGGCATAAAAACCTTCGGTTACGTTCTTAATATGTTCGTCGATATAGATACGCACATACTTAGCAGTTCCCGTCTCAGGATCAACCAACGGACGGTGCTCGCATGATGTCGCAACCAGCAGCACCAGCAGTGCTGACAAATTAAAAAGCATCTTCTTCATCATAGATTCTCCCCCTTTCCTTTCGATCTATACTTGAAATCAATCGGGAGCACCAGACTGACGCCCAACTTTGTGACACCAAAATAGTCAAGTCGTCCCATCTTATCTATATCACGATACAGGACATCGAAGTCATCCGACGGCATGAAGTGACGATAATCAATAGAAGCATAGCCCAGGCTTATGAAAAACTCAAGATTGAGCTTTCGGCTTATAGGCATGGCATAACCGTATGTAATACCGCCGCTCCAGAATTCTCCCTGATAACATATCTGACGGCTCCACTCAAAGTCGTACTTACCACCCATTCCGTAGAGACCGAGGTAATGTCCTGCAAGACATTCGCGCAAAATCTTTTTCTTTGTTCTTGGCTTACGCTGCGGTGCAAACCACCAGCGTGCCTCACCACCAATCTGCAAGTATCTGTTACAGAAGCGGTTATTACCCTTACCCCAGCGCCACCACGGGAACTGATGGTCGTAGGTTACAGAGAATTTCTGATCGTTAATCTTGAAAGGTACCTCAAGACTAAAGTTTGCCCACATCATCGCATCGTACAGCATATTGGTCTTAACAGCTATACGTGTGCGCTTCTGCACTAATCTGCGTTCCAGATCCATTGCATCGTGAAGAGGCTGCTCGTTCACATGCAGTTGTTTGGGAACTGCCAGCTGCACAGGCTTAATCGTATAAAGCATGTCGAGTTTTTTAGTTAACAGATCGTTGTGATAATGACATACAATCTCTGCCGAACGTAACTGAGGCATCACCTTGTCTATGACATATCGCCAGGTCTTCCATCCAAGACGACGAATTTCTTTTTTCTTCTGTTCCTGTGTGAGACTTTCATCGTCAAGTATCTCTAATATCATTTCACGATTTTCAGCATCTTTGTTTCTTGAAATAGAAGTATAGAGGTCATCCCAGTTTTCTCCTCGGATTCTTATCTTAATTTTGCTGTCATCAAGATAAACACCGTTCTCTTTAAGAAGTTTATGTACCAGGACTCTCGCTCTCTCAGCACGATTGCGTGCGAGATAGATGTTGTGCTGCAACGGACCTTCAGGAGAAGCGAACGAATAAATTTCTATACTGTCAATATCATCCGGATTGCTAAATGCCAGTCGCATCAAATTAATATTATCATGGTTGGCCATGTAAGCTGTATCAAGATCATGGCGGTCCACACGATAAGAAATCTTAAAATGCAGATGTGATTCTATAGTAGAATCAGGCAGCATAGAAGTGCCGGGATACGATAAACCCCAAAACCTTTCAGATTCCGTACTGGCTTCAATCGAATGGCTGCATACAAGAGCCATCACGACTAAGATAATATATTTATAAGCCTTTACTTTCATTTGACATTTTATTTCTATGGTTTTTCAATTAATTCACTCAATAAATACACACGAACTCGTTAACATTTTTTTCGCCGACAAATTGATATAAATAAAGAGCGCTTTTTTAAATCCACATACTCACTTCATAATATTTTTTTACTTAAGAATAACTAAGTGCAAAGATAGTCTTTTTTCACTTCCACGCAAACAAGCTGGCAGTAAATTTGCATTATTTAACTTAAAAACACTTGAAATTACTATTTCAACCCCTAAAAACAGTTCAAAAGACGTTCTTTATGCCGGTTTATAATTGTAATCTTACATCATACTTTTACCATGACCCGTAAATACTACCCGATACTTCCCAGTATTGTTAAGTTTTTACCATAAGCATTAAAAATACCACATAACTCATTGTTTATCAATGATTTATTTATTATAATATATTTTATATCCGCTTACCCCCATTAAAAGAGGTATAAAATAAAGCGCTTCTGTTTTTTTATATATTAGCAAATTAAACGATAAAATTCTTTGTGAAAAAACAACTCTGGCAGGCCGTTTATAATATTAACACTATTATAGATTTTATCACTTCGAATTAACAAATAAATATTAATCAAAAATAGCAACATAAATATTCAGTACAAATTGAAAAGGGATATTTTATAACATAAAATAAGAATTGGAAAATATCAAATTAACACTTATTAATTTTGTCGTAAAAGCAGTGTTATAAGGCATTTACCGCGTTTTATTTCTAGAATTGCAATTATTATTTTAACATATTTAAAGCAATATACAAAACATAGACTAAAATCAAGTTACACTTTTTATTAAACATATTTATTCCCTGCATTTTATGAG
The DNA here is from genome assembly GCA_020026195.1 of Prevotella sp. Classification (GTDB taxonomy): domain Bacteria; phylum Bacteroidota; class Bacteroidia; order Bacteroidales; family Bacteroidaceae; genus Prevotella. The sequence continues at coordinate 2,642 of JAHHQW010000006.1, read as the reverse complement.
TATAAAAATTTTTTAGGAATTTATTCCTTTTTTTATAAAGAAAGCGGAACATATAGCACATTTCATGCGATACTTGGAAACATATTTAACTTTTACCATCATATTAATGATTCTTTCTAACTGTTTTTAACATGTAAAACATACGCTAAAGGGCTAAAAGACTTGTATTTACAGCATAATGGCGTATTATATCATATCGGAATATAACTATTATGATGAAATCTGACATAATTAGATTATATTTGCATCGTAAACATAAAAATTCATTTTTAACCAAACACTAAAACTTTTCTGAATGCTGACGATAATATCAATAATGTTACCGGGTATCTTGACGGGCAGACTTTTGAAACACCATGTAAACGGGGTGCTTCCGAAAGTTATAACATTACTTATATGGGTTCTCTTATTTATTCTTGGGGCTGAAACAGGTGGAAACAAGAGTATAGTAAAGGAGTTCACAAGTCTCGGTGCCGAAGCATTCATCATCACGGCTGCTGCCGTTGCCGGAAGTATTGCTGCTTCGTATATGTTATGGCGCATGGTAAACAATAAGAAAAATAAAACTACGGAATAATATGAAAGGCAGTCTGATTGTTGTTAGTTTCTTCGCTCTCGGTGTACTTTGTGCCCTGGCAGGAGTTGTACCGGAACGATTCGTTTCAGGAAATTTCAGTTTCTACGCTCTGTGTCTGCTTATGTTCTGCGTGGGAATGTCTATCGGCAGCAGCTCTGACAGTCTTTCTAAATTTAAAAGTCTTGACCGCCGTATGCTCGCTCTTCCGCTGATGACCATTGCGGGAACGCTTGCAGGATGTGCAGTAATATCTCTGTTCATCCCCGGACGCAGTATCTCGGAATGTATGGCAATAGGCAGCGGTCTGGGTTATTATTCGCTGTCAAGCATCTTCATAACCGAATATATGGGAACAGAACCGGGCATCGTGGCTCTGCTGTCTAACATTATGCGTGAGATAATAACACTTGTGGGTGCTCCGCTGATGGTACGTTACTTCGGCAAACTGGCTCCCATTTCGTGCGGTGGTGCTACGAGCATGGACACTACCCTTCCGATCATTACGGCGGTATCAGGTTCTGAGATGGCTGTCGTTTCTATTTACAACGGTATTGTGTGTGACTTTTCTGTTCCGTTCTTAGTAACGTTGTTCTGCTCTCTGTAATAAAACAGTATCGGGGATTTCCGTATACTATATATATATATACTGACGTCATCAAACTTTCACATGTGCATTAGCAAACTTTCACATGTGCATTAGCAAACTTTCTCAGCTGCGTTTACAAACTTTCTCAACTGCATTAGCAAACTTTCGCAACTGCATTAGCAAACTTTCTCAGCTGCCTTTGTCTGACATACAGAATATGACTGCGAAAACACATCGTGACGGCATTAAAGATTACGAACATTTTTCAAATCTTTCTGGAATCTTTTTCAAAAATGCCTGTCTTAACTCACTGATAATCAAGAAAAGTTTTTTTATATAAAGATAGAGATATTATATATTAATATCATCAATAGAAATAAAGAATAAAATTAATGCCGGAGATGACGATGTTTTTATTACCGGAGGAAGAAAAAATTTAATGCCGGGTGATGGAAATATCAGAACGTGAGGTATTGGGTTAAGATAATCTCTGCACAGGCAGAAAAAAATTTCAGAAGACAAAAAAAGAACAGACCATGAAATCACGATCTGTTCCTCTCAATCATATAATCGACGGAATTACATTTCAGAAAGAAGTTTCTCTGCCTTTTCCAAATCCTGCGGCGTATCAATGCCCACCGTCTCAAGAGTTGTTATTCCGACCTTTATCTTATAGCCGTTCTGCAACCAACGCAGCTGCTCAAGACTCTCGGCAAGTTCTAACGATGACTGCGGAAGAGCAGTAACCTGACGCAGAACTTCTGCACGGTAGGCATACAGTCCGATGTGCTTGAGGAAAGGATATTTTCCCATCCATTCGCTCTGCTCCACACCACGCACGAAAGGTATTATGCTGCGGCTGAAATACATTGCAAAACCATTGTTGTCTACCACAATCTTAGGTGAGTTCGGATTGGCAACGGCTTCCATTCCGCCCTTCTCTGTAAACGGAATGCCAAGAGTTGCTATCTGTGTAGACTCGTCGTCAAAGCAGCGGCATACTTCCTCTATCTGTGACTTGTGAATAAACGGTTCGTCGCCCTGAATGTTAATAACCACATCAAAGCCCCCTCCTACTTTGTCGAGAGCCTCCTTTATACGGTCGGTACCCGACTTATGACTGGCAGACGTCATCACGGCCTTTCCGCCGAAACCTTCGACGGCATCGAAGATGCGCTGGTCGTCGGTAGCCACATAGACATCACTGATTACTTCCTTAACTTTTTCATACACTCTCTGAATAACTGGTCTGCCACCGAGCATAGCCAATGGTTTGCCGGGAAACCTCGTAGAGGCGTAACGTGCAGGTATAATTGCAATAAATTTCATAGTGCTTTTATTTATTCTTTAAATGCAAAAGTAATGATATTTTAACGATACGTCAAAAAATAGAGTTTTAATTTCATTACTCACATCCTTTTTGTTATATTTGTTGTAATCAGGTAGGTTTTATTTGACTATCAACAGATTAGATAAAAC
>JAHHQW010000059.1 GCA_020026195.1 Prevotella sp. | reverse complement strand
TTTTTAGAATCGCTAAGCTATATGGCTATCCCCATTGATTATCTACTGAGCCAAATATGAGACTTTTGTATCGACGGTAGTTAATACTCGTTTGATATATAACACTATTGAAGAATATGAAGACAGATTAGATTTACATTCTCTTCATAATAATGGTGTTCGACGCTGTTTAAACACACTGCAAAAGCTCAGAAGTACCTTTAGAGATTTTCAAGTTGAGACTTTATGTCTTACACACGATCAGTTAAATCTTGAGAATATACTTTGTGAATATTATGCTGCATGGAATTTCTACAAGAAAAACCTATCACGTAGAAGAAATGCAGAATCACTAGTTATTGAGTTACTTAATTACTATTATAATCTGCCAAGCGTATCGAACATTACATCAACGAAAGAAAGTCTTTTTAAATCTATTATCGATGATGATATTAATTTACCCATTCTGATACTGTTAATGCTTAAGGTATTGCCAGGATTCGACTCAAAAGATGGAAACGTTATAAATATAACAGCATCGTTTCACAAAGTAACATCGTTGTTAGAAGAGTTTACAAGTGGAAATACCTGCTTCTCTGTTTTACCTGCCATTTTACAAGCTAAAGAAGAAGAGTATAAGTCACGCATTACACTTATCTACCATACATCAAGAATAATTAATATGTATTCATCATACAAAGATTCAGATAGTATATACGAACTCTCAGCGCAGATGAAACAGAATATTATCGATTTAGATTTAGAAGGTTATTGGAACCAATGTGCAGGACAACTAAATTCTACAATCTTCTGTCATATTGAACATGCTCTAAATGACGGTTCTTATTTTGTTACAACCTGGCATAAGGATTCAGAAAATCTGCTCACAGGAATAAAATATACGATGAATCTGTCGTTAGCTTTGAACGACAAGCTTATGGCATACGTTTTACATCCTCAAGCTATAAAACAGCGTATTAAAGGCTTACCATATACTGATGAGGACAATGTATGGTATGAGACCAATATACCTTCAACAGACAGTCCAAAGGCCCTTAGATTTACAAGAATGATGAATTCTAACTATTGGCCTAAAACTTTAAATCTTACGAGGGTGTCAGACCCAAAGGTAATAGCCAGATATGAAAAGTGGTTGTCTAATTACGTAAAAGAGATACCCTATGAGGATATGGAATATAACTTCATTCCTAATCTTTACGCTTCAACGCCCGATAATCTCTATATACCGAAGGATGATGGTACATTTTATAAAATACCAAGAACAGCTTGTGAAGGACTTGATAATATCCAATTAGGAGATTTAGCAGGTATAATGACAATAGGAGACAAACAATATATTGTATTCGATGATATTTTATTGTATATAGAGATTAATGAAGAACAGTTAGATAAATATGGTATAAAAATAGTCGACAGTATTAAGTAACTGCCGACTATTGATTAAAATAAATTTAATTTTATATTAAATTGAACGAATCATATATATGATTAAAGCGCACAGCGCGAAGGAAATGGTATAAGCTTTCCACATCATTCCATATTTTATATCTTTGTATTCAGATCCGTCAGATTCACCTTTAGGATTAGAAGAATCACCTGAACATAGAAAAGCACAAATAAGAGCACCTATAAGAAGGCCTCCTGGTATTGGTATGAAGAAGAATCCTAAAATTCCACCCATAATAGCCCCCATTATAGTATTGTTACTTTCCTCAACTTTTTTAGTCATTGTTACTTGTTTAGGTTCATATCCTGCAATCTTTCTAAATCTGTTTGTCACATATAAGTCAAAAGTTCCTTTCTTCAATTCATATATATCTTCCATTTCAACAGATACTTGTATTGTTTTATATCCGCAGTAACCAATCAAAATGATTCCAACTACAACCTCAATCCATGTTTCCCGATCAACAAAGTATATAAGTCCGAGGATTATTGCAGCAGCTGCTAATATAGCATTAATGATATATAGATGTTCTCTTTTTTTCAAATCTGATGAAAATTCAGTAACAATATTTCCAAATGTCGTAAGTTCGCTATAAGTAGAATTGTCACACAAAATATTATTTATGACAGGATCGATATTCTGATTATTTAGTACAAGAAGTGTAGGTTCTTTAAGATTTGAAAATAATAAAGACATCAATTGCTCATCAGTAAGAATGAACATAAACCTACCATCAAAATTTGTCCTATCACCAGTAAGAATACTATTAGCAGTTTCTACCAATTCAGAAGAAACAGCCAAATTATTCTTTAAGTCAGCATTCGATAATGGATAGAAATCTTGATTTAAGATATATTTATTAATTATTTCCAATGTAGGTTTATCCATTTTTTCGTTATCATGTTGTCCATTAATCCAAGCATTATACTGGCATTTTAAGAATTCAAGCATATACTTGTATAACAGTGACTGACGATAACGAATAAGAACATTTAAGGATGACTTGTTTTTTTGCTTAATTGCTTTAAGGTCATTAATTTTAATAAAAGAATAGTCTACACTGGTGAAAGCCATGACATTCTTCTTTAAAACGTTGCATAGAAGATCGACTCTTTTAATAGTATTATCGATATTAGGTAGAAACCTATTTGCAATTTCCTTTTTCCTATCAAGAATTTTATCTGCAAGGTTAATAGTATTAACAACATTTCCAAAACCTTTTGTTACAGCACCAGATACGAAATTAACTGCTGCCTCTGAAAGTTTTTCTTTCAAATGGCTCAACTTTTTATTTATAAGATGAGAGCATAATGTTTCTTTTATTCTGATCATTATGGAAAGATATAATTCTATACCAATGCAGATTAATAGTTCGTAAAATAAAAAAGATGCCGGAATAATAGAATTCCGACATCTTAATATGATGATTATGATATAAAAATCCTTAAGCGATAATGCTTCCCGGCTTAACTTTACGGTCGATGGTAGCAAGACTCAGCGTGCCATCAAAATTTTCAGCACTGAGAATCATTCCCTGACTTTCGATACCCTTAAGAGTTCTCGGAGCAAGGTTTGCAATGAAACATATATCCTTACCGATAAGTTCTTCTGGCTTGTAGTGCTTAGCTATACCGCTTACAATTGTGCGGTTCTTGCCAGAGCCGTCGTCAATAGTAAATTTAAGCAGTTTGTCTGCCTTCTTAACCTTTTCGCAGTTAAGGATATGACCGACACGGATGTCAAGTTTTTCGAAGTCACCGAAATCTACAGTGTCTTTTATTTCTTTTGCCTTGTACTGAGCAGCCTCGTTCGCTTTCTTAGTTTCTGCAAGTTTGTTAATCTGATATTCAATTACGTCATCTTCAATTTTTTCAAACAGCAGAGAAGGTTCGCCCAGTTTATGACCAACAGCCAGAAGGTCTGTATTACCCAGACGGTTCCAGTCGAAGTCATCCATGTTAAGCATGTCGCGTAGTTTCTTGCTGCTGAACGGCAGGAATGGTTCAAAGGCAATAGCAAGATTAGCAACCAGCTGCAAAGATATATTAAGAATAGTCTTAACACGTTCCATGTCAGTTTTAGCAACCTTCCATGGCTCACATTCAGTGATGTATCTGTTACCGATACGTGCAAGGTTCATAGCCTCCTTCTGAGCATCGCGGAACTTGAATGTATCGAGCAGAGTCTCAACCTTAGCCTTTACATCCTTGAATTCCTCAAGAGCGGCCTTATCTACGTCAAGCAGTTCTCCGCAGGCAGGAACAACGCTGTCGAAATATTTTTTTGTCAGTTGCAATGCACGGTTTACGAAGTTACCGTAGATGGCAACGAGCTCGTTATTATTTCTGTCCTGAAAATCCTTCCAAGTAAAGTTGTTATCCTTTGTCTCAGGAGCATTAGCAGTAAGCACATAGCGCAGAACATCCTGTTTGCCCGGAAGTTCTCTAAGATATTCGTGCAGCCATACAGCCCAGTTCTTAGAAGTAGAAATCTTATCGTTCTCAAGGTTAAGGAATTCGTTGGCCGGAACATTCTCAGGAAGAATGTAACCGCCGTGAGCCTTAAGCATTGAAGGGAATACTATACAGTGGAACACGATGTTATCCTTACCGATGAAGTGTATAAGGCGTGTTTCAGGATCTTTCCACCACTTTTCCCAAGAATCGGGAAGAAGTTCCTTTGTGTTAGAAATATAACCGATAGGAGCGTCGAACCATACATACAGAACCTTACCTTCAGCACCTTCTACTGGGACAGGAATACCCCAGCTGAGGTCACGTGTCATTGCACGTGGCTGCAAGTTCATGTCAAGCCAGCTTTTGCACTGACCATAAACGTTAGGACGCCATTCCTTATGTCCTTCGAGAATCCATTCCTTGAGCCAGTCCTCGTATTCGTTCAGAGGGAGGAACCAGTTCTTCGTTTCTTTAAGAACAGGAACAGAACCGTTGATGGCACTGTGCGGATTGATAAGTTCAGTAGGATCAAGATCAGAACCACACTTTTCGCACTGGTCACCGTAAGCTTTTTCGTAATGGCAGTGAGGACATTCGCCCACGATATATCTGTCAGCGAGGAACTGTCCTGCTTCCTCGTCATAATACTGTTCAGAAGTCTTTTCTATCAGTTTGCCGTCATCATAAAGTTTCTTAAAGAAATCAGAAGCAGTCTTAGCATGAATCTCAGAAGAAGTACGTCCGTAGATATCGAAGCTGATGCCGAATTCCTCGAAACTGTCCTTAATTATCTTGTTGAAGCGGTCTACTACGTCCTGTGGAGTGCATCCCTCTTTAGCTGCACGGATAGTAATGGGCACACCGTGCTCGTCAGAACCGCAAATAAATTTAACCTCTTGTTTCTTCAATCTCAAATACCTTACATATATGTCGGCAGGAACATAAACACCTGCAAGGTGACCTATATGTACACCACCGTTGGCGTACGGAAGAGCCGCAGTAACGGTAGTACGTTTAAAAACCTTTTTATCCATTATATGTCAATTGTTTCTATATGCAAAATTACTAATTTATACCGATAAACTGAAAATGTTATCAGTTTTTTGGCATATTTGTCATTGTGTCTACGAAATATCTCGGGCGACGTTTCACTTCGGTGTATATTTTACCGACGTACAGACCAATTATTCCGATGCCTGTAATTGATATACCTCCGATGAACCATAATGATACTAACAACGATGCCCATCCAGGAATTGTATTTCCATTAATCCACTGTATCAGTCCGTAGATAATCATTAAGAATGATATGAAGATGAATAAGAAACCTGTCAGCGTAATCATTTTCAGAGGAGCTACCGAAAAAGACGTTATGCCTTCGATAGAGAACTGAATCATCTTTTTCAGAGGATATTTCGATTCGCCTGCGGTACGAGCCGTACGGTTATAATAAACATATCCTTCTCTGAATCCTAACTTTCTTACTATACCTCTCAGAAACAGATTACGTTCAGGGAATGAAATAAGAGCTTCGCCTGCTCGATTGCTCATCATGCGGAAGTCTGCGTGATTGTAAAGAATCTCCTTGTCCGCCATCTGCATAAGTTTGTAGAATGACTGGGCTGTAAATCGTTTGAAGAAAGTATCAGTCTTACGTTCTTTGCGTACACCATATATTATGTCGCAGCCGTCGATGAGCTGTTTTGTCATATCAATGATGGTATTCTCGTCATCCTGAAGGTCGGCGTCTATAGACACGGTGGCGTCGCACTTACCGAGCGACTGCTCTATACCGGCCCATACTGCATTCTGATGACCGGCGTTATGTGCAAGTTTGATGCCGGCAACATTATTATATTCTTCAGAGTATTTCTCTATCAGTTTCCAGGTTTTGTCTTTGCTGCCGTCGTCTACGAATACTATACGTGCATCGGCGTCAGTCTCTTTTTTTATTCTTTCCGTAAGGTCGGTAAGTTTCCCGACGCTCCACGGCAGAACTTCTTCTTCGTTATAGCAGGGTACTACTATGTGTATAAGCATGCTCTTACTTTTTTATTTGTGATTTTATAGGATTTTTTATTCCGGTCATCTTGTTCAGATAAGCCTTTGCGCTACCAACGCGCAGGTTCATGTCAAGAAGTATTGGAATATGATTTAGGTCGTCTGTTATGAAGAATCTCACCACTTCTTTCTCTTCGCCGTCATCTTTTTCAAGATATGACAGCGACAGACAGCGGTATACTTTATCGTTTTCTGCTTTAATGTTCTCTTTTCCGTTGTATCTGAGTCTTGCCATTTCAACGCCGTTTCCATCTGCCATGGGCAGGGCCAGCGAGTGTCCTTTCTTCCAGTTTGAAGCATCAAGACTGCGAGCTTTGAGGAAGATGTTCATCATGTCGTATACACATTCGTCGTAAGTACAGTCTTTCCATACGTTCTTGCCTCGATTGTTCTGGCGATGATGTTTTACGATACATTTGTCACCGCTGTACGAATACCACACTTCGTCAACGGTGTATCTTTTACCCTCTTCTGCACCTTTTCTGAAATACAGAGGCTGCATGTCAAGTGTAGTATACGACATAAGGGTATCTCTGAGTACGAAGAACTTGTCGAGTTTGCCGTTACCCTTTGTCGTCAGACTTGCGCGGTAAGCCTCCTTGCCCTTATATCTGCTTTTCACGGTAGACATGGTAGCCCAGCCGGTCTTCACCCATACGAAGTTCCAATTATAGTATAATGTATACGACAGGCGTTCGCCTGATTTGAATGCTGTATTCTTAAACGAACATTTTTGTGCACTGGTATTTAGTGCAAATGTTATAAGGCATGCAAGTATAAATATTATTTTCCTCATATCTGTATTTTATTATCTTAATACCTCTTAATGTATTCGATACCGAGTTTCTCCGCTCTTTTCTTGTTACGGTTCTGTATCTCCTTTTCTTTCTTAGGCTTGTTCTTAACGATATCCGAAGGCTTTTGTCTGTCAGCCGGAATATCATTAGGATTCCAGTCGAGAGTTATGTCCCATTTTTCCTTACATTCTATCTTTTCAGGATAATAGAACAGTGTTTCGGGCTGTAGATTTTCATTATAGCATCCCGTGTCCCATTCCTTGTTGTTATTTCTGTCAATATATCCGCGCAGGTAGTATTTGCCGGTAGGGATGTATTTGAATACAGCCTTGCCGTCAGTGGCTATGGCTTCTTTTATCATCTTACCCTGTGCATCGAGCAGCTGTATTACGAATGAAGAGTCTCTCATTGTAGTTAGTTTCATCGTAAGTGATCCGAAAGCCTTGTTAGGCTTTACCTTGAATCCCTGTTTATAAGTCGTAGAAACTATGCCGTAGATGTCTCTTACGGCACATGAGTCTGTTTCGAAACTGTACTCAGTATCCTCGTGCCAGTCGGCCGTAATAAAATAAGTACGCAGTATGGTGTCTGCCTTTTCTATGTTATATTTGGCATCATACCACAGAGAGTCATGTTTTGCATACAGCTTTATCTTCGATGTATCTAATTCTGCCACAGGTGTCGGAATGTACATGGACAGATGCATGTCGGGAGCAATCTCCATAGGAATGTTGTATAAAATCTTAAGCGAATCGGCAGGCTTTACAGTAAGATATTTATCACCGCGTTTCTTAGCCTTCTTCTGTGCCTTTTCCCATCTTTCAAGTTCTTCCTGAACCTTTTCCAAGCGTTTCTCATAAGGAGTCGGAGCTACCAGTTCGAGAGTATCCGTAGTACTCTGTAAAACGCCCGTTGTGTCAGTGACATTGTATGTAGCTTCCAATCTCAGAGTGTCCTGCTTTATGAGCGATGAATCTGCAAGCCAGTAGGTTATAGAATCTTTTCTGTCCTTATATTCAGGGTAAAGTTTCTTTTCGTCAAAGTTAAGACCTTTTATTACAGGCAGAATACTGTCGCCATAGCTGAACATAATCTTAAAATTATTTTCAGTCTTTCGTTCAGCCTTTAAGAAGTATCTGTCAGTCTGTTTCTCTGTGAAAGCCCTAAGCACGATGTCGTCTGGAACGAAGTGCGTATATCCGGTGTGTTTTATTGATGATATGTGCAGAGTATCTTTCCAGAGGGTATCCTGACGAGTGTCGCCGAAGCACGAAGGAGTGTATATCTCATTGTTAAAAGCTATCTCCTCAGCTTTCTGACTGAACATATAGTTATCGTCGGCATCACGCAGAGCATATATTCTATATTTACCAGGAGCAACGCCCTTAATTACGAAGTGACCTTTGCTGTCTGTGCGAGAAACTCTTACCATGGGTTTTGTGGTGAATGCAGAATCCGCCAGATCATTGTACAGACCTACATGAATGCCCTGTACAGGTTCCAGATTCTCGGCGTTTACCACGTGACCTGAAATCTCTAAAGTATCAATTTCTGCACCTGTAGAAAAACTATAAGTATAGTTTCCCATAGGATTGCCCTCGTTGTTATCGACGATGGCATCAGAGAAGTCCACGGTATATGTCGTGTTAGCCTTCAGAGAGTCGAGAAGCGTGATTGATATTTTCTTACCGGCATCCTTTATTTCTGGCATCTCTTTTTGTGGAGGCGATACGACCACTTTTTCAGAAGCATTCTCCAGTTTTATGAATTCATCAAAGAAGATATTAATCTTCTTCTCATTTACGTTCACTGCTCTGTCGGCAGGTGTGCAGGCCAATACGCGTGGAGGGTCCTCGTCGTACCATCCGCCGTCCGGACGTCCCATCTTGGCACACGATGCAAGCAGAACTGTTATTAACAGTGCGGCATACGCAGCAGTGGCGTATGAGTCGTAGAATTTATTATGTTTCTTATTTCTTGTTTCCATTCATCAGCAATAATTCGTCCATGTTCTTTCTGTCGTTGCTCAGACGTGGTACTTTGTGCTGGCCGCCCAGCTTGCCCTTCATCTTAAGCCATTTGTTGAACAGTCCGGGTTCTGCCTTAACTATTTCAAGAGGCTGTAGTGTTATGTTCTTGTAGCGTTTAGCCTCATAGTCGCTGTTAATCTCCTGAAGTTTTGTGTCCAGAAGTTCAGCAAAGTGTTCAATGCTGTCTGGCTCTTTGCTGAATTCTATGAGCCACTGGTGGCGGCATTTTGCGTTATCGTCCATGAATACCGGGGCAGCTGTGTATTCGCTTACGCTTGCTCCAGTCTCGTTACATGCATATTCGAGTCCCTTTTCTGCATTGTCCACTATAAGTTCTTCGCCGAAGGCATTAATGAAGTGCTTTGTACGTCCGGTGATTACGAACTTATAAGGATTAACAGATGTAAACTTCACGGTGTCGCCGATTATGTAGCGCCACAGTCCGCACGATGTAGATATTATCATGGCGTAGTTCTTATCCTTTTCAACACCAGACAGAGGAACGACGGTAGGATTGTCCATGCCGAATTCGTCCATAGGTATGAACTCGTAGAATATACCATAGTCGGTCATCAGCATCATCGACGGATCAGAAGGATCGTCCTGTAGTCCGAAGAAACCCTCGCTGGCGTTATATGTCTCCATGTAATGCATGTTGGGCGATGTTATGAGTTTCTCATATTGTTTGCGGTATGGAGTGAAAGCCACGCCTCCGTGGAAGAATACTTCAAGGTTAGGCCATACTTCTTCAAGATGTGTCTTCCCGGTCAGCTCCATCACACGGTCGAGTACCGACAGCATCCAGGATGGAACGCCGCTTATGTTAGTTACATTCTTGTTCATTGTCTCTCGCGCAATGCGGTCGCGCTTTACTTCAAAGTCCGACAGCAGTGCTGTCTGTTTAGAAGGCACACGCACCAGATTGGCAAGAGGATTGATGTTTTCAATTAATATGGCACTTAGGTCGCCTACCAGACTGCTTGCCAGATTATAGTTAGGCGAGTGACTGCCTCCAAGGATGAGGCTTCGTCCGTCGAACATACGGCTCTTCGGGTTGTTTCTCAGGTAAAGAGCCACGGCATCGCGTCCTCCGGCAAAGTGAGCCTGCTTGATACCGCTGTTGCTTACGGGAATGAACTTACTCTTATCGTTGGTAGTACCCGACGACTTAGCATACCATTTTACCACGCCCGGCCATAAGATGTCGCTTTCGCCCTGTCTCATGCGGTCTATGTCAAGTTTCAGTTCCTCATAAGTATTTACTGGAACGTTAGTTGCAAAGTCTTCGTAGTTCTTTGTAGTTCCGAACAGGTGATTTCTTCCGTATTCGGTATCTTTGGCGCATTTAACAAGACCTTCGAGAACTCTCATCTGCATCTCTTCGGCACGTAATGCGTTTCTTTCTATTTCTTTCTGCCTTGGCAGAAAAACCTTACCTATAATATTTGTAAGACTCATTGTTATACGTATATATTAATAACGCAAATGTAACAAAATTCTTTGTGTTACGGCGTATGGTTAATCAATAATAGCAGATATTATCTGTTTTTACAGCTGCTGAAGTATCTTTTTGGCAAAATATCTCACGGGATAACGTGCCGAAAGGAATCCTACTGCGAGCACAGTGACGAATATCGCAATGATGTCGGTTACGCGCACGCTCACCGGATATGCGTCTACCACGAAACTTCCGCTTCCGTTGCCTAAAGCCACTAAGCCGTAGTGCTGCTGTAGCAGACACAGTATCAGTCCGAGTATAATTCCGATTATGGCACCCATGACAGTTATCATGCGGCCTTCAAACAGGAATATCTTTATTATCAGTTTCTCAGATGCTCCCAGACTGCGCAGCGTGGCAACATCTTTTTTCTTGTCTATTATCAGCATCGACAGAGAGCCGATGATATTGAAGCAGGCAACCACTAAGATGAACGTAAGGAAAATGTAGGCTATAAACTTCTCAATCTCCATTATGTTGAATGTATCTGCCTGCTGCTCATAACGGTCAAGCACATCATACTTGTCACCGGCAATCCGCTTCATGGCTTCTTTTACCTTGTCTGCATCATGGCCTGGCTTAACTTTGATTTCCATTGAAGTAATCATGCCCTGTCCGTCGAATAATCGTCGGGCAAATGGCAGAGATGTTAAGATGTAGCTGTCGTCGTAAAGACTCTGCTTTACGGCAAACACCACTCCCGATGAAAGCAGTGAATCCTGTACGAAACCTGTCGCAGGATTAGCCATGTCGAGCTGTCCCTCGCGTCGCGGAGCATAAATCTTAATGTAGTTCTTCCAGTATGCACCCATGCCTATGTCTGCGGCAAGATTTATTCCCGGTACGGCATACTGGCGGTCGCCGTCATGCAGTCGGTATTTACCGTCGCCATATAAGATGTCCTCGATGTTTACGAGCTGTGCAAAGTTATCGTCCACACCCTTGATGTTCACCATCTCCTGACGGTCACCGTACATTGCCAGCGCATTGTCCTCAAAACTTTTCGACACCACGCCCACGCCTTCGGTTTCCGCCATCTTAATAAGAAGCGGGTCGTCTTCGGGCATCATCTTCCCTTTTACGGGGACAACCTTAATGTCGGGGTCGAAAGAAGTGAAGAGCGATTCCACAAGGTCGTGAAATCCGTTGAATACGCTTAGCGTTATGACCATTGCCATTGTAGCCACTGCCACTCCGGCAATCGAAATACCGCTTATAACGTTGATTACGTTAGTGCTCTTCTTAGAGAACAGATACCTCTTAGCAACGTATAGAGGAAAATTCATTTTCAGCAAGAATTACTTTTTAAGCAGATCGTCGATACGTTCCAGATAATCGAGCGAATCGTCTATGAAGAAACGCAGTTCTGGAATAATTCTCAGCTGATGGCGTACTCTTGTACCCAGCTCATAACGAATCTGTTTCTCGTTGTTGTTGATGTTGTTAAGCAGCTCTTCGCCTTTCTCAGAAGGAAATACGCTTAGGTAGGCAGTACATATTCCGAGGTCTGGACTTATTTTTACGCGTGTAACCGAAATCATCACGCCGTGCATCATGCGTGTCTGTGACTGGAATATCAAACTGAGTTCTTTTTGCAGCAGTCGTGCTACTTTATTTTGTCTTGTTTCCTGCATAATCTTTACTATTTTTGTGTGCAAAGATATTGAAAAACGATGTAAAATCGTAACAAAACTGTAGGAATGTTGGTGTCCTTACTGATTATTAAGCGTTTATAATTGTTTATCAATTATGTAGAGATACTAATTGCGGCTTGTTTAGTTTTGGTAAATATCTGCGGCAGAATCTTTTTTTGGCTCAGTAGATAATCAATGGGGATAGCCATATAGCTTAGCGATTCTAAAAA
>JAHHQW010000058.1 GCA_020026195.1 Prevotella sp. | reverse complement strand
GGGCCTAATTTATTTAATTTTTAAATCGTCCCAATTTTAATGGGACACTAGTGAAAAAAGATATAAATGATACACACATTATGCTATATAACAGACCTTAAAATACCTAATAGTAGGTATTAGTGTGATTAGTATAAAATATTACAATCAGTATGACAACGATGTCTGAGCATGATACCATTGTGGATATAAACAGTTTTGATAATCAGCTTTTTATATAATATATTTATGCTCTTTAGTGTTTTTATGCCGCATAGTTAAAAAATGTTCTCAAAACAAATAAATACCGATAAATAATGACGTAATATTAGTATTCGTTGATTCTTTACCCACTATTTTTAAGTATTGCGAGAAATAAATAAATGAAGTAATTTTGCAGTCGTTTAAACGTAATAACGTATAATTATAATTAAAAAAATCATGAAAGTAAGAAAATTTTTAGCCATGATGGCAATTGCACTTTGTGCAACAGGTTTTGTAGCATGTGACGATGATGATGCTCCTGCAGCTTCTGAACTTGTTAAGGGCGATTATGTTGGAACAAACGTACTTAAGGTAGGTGATACAGAAATGCCCAGCGAGAATAATGTTGCAGCAATCGTTCCTCAGTCTGGTGACATGGTAACAGTTAAGTTGCCTCAGGCTCCTGCAGAAACAAAGGCAGGTATGGCAATGCCCGTAATTGCAGTTAAAGATGTTAAACTTGTAAATGCAGGTCAGGGAAACTATACATTCTCTGTTGATACTATTGATGTAGTAGCAGGTGAAATGCATATCGTAGGTAAAGGTATGAGTGGTGAGATAAAGGGTAATAAACTTACACTTAAGTACAACTTCAAACCTGGTAAGATGCCTCTGTACATTGATGGTAACTTCGAAGGAACAAAGAAGTAATTTTAGTTTATGAAATATTCTAAACTTTTTACAATATTAATGATGGGAATGGTATTTATATCATTCCCTTCTTGTAATGGTACGTTTGATGGTATCTACGACGAACCTGCGAAGGAAAATGAAGTACAGTATGGTTTTAAGAATGTAGATTTGTCAAAGAATACAGGTACTGTATATGTCGATGCTTCTTCGTATACACGCTGGATATATCTTAATTTCCATGACCGTACTATAGATTCGCTCGAAATAAAGAGCGGTGATGCAGAACCGGCTAACTGGGATGTCGCATTACATCGTTATGACAGCAGGGTGTTAGATGGTGGTGCAATGGAAACAGAATTTACAGAACTTAATGCGTTTGTGAAATCTGGAAAACTTCCCGAAGGAGAATTTACAGCTGATGTGATGAGTAGAATTACTACTGATATGTCAGGAATGATGGACGGTAATATTGAAACTATTGAAAGTCCCGTTAACGAAGTACTTGCTAAGTGGCTTGATGTAGATACAAGTACAATGCCTCCTATCTACACATTATCTAATAAGGTTTATCTTGTAAAACTTAAAGATGGAACAATCGTTGCTCTGAAACTTAAAGATTTCAGAAATGAAAAGTTTGACAAGGGATTCCTAACTATTGATTATGTTTATCCAGTACAATTTTAATATCATTATATGATAGGTAGAACGTTATTTTTAATTGTCGCTCTGTGTTGTGCTACATTAGCTGACGCACAGCGTGTTATTCGAGGAACTGTTTTCGACGAAGAAAGTAATCCGCTGATAGGTGCAAAGGTATCTGTTGATGGAGAAAAATCGCTGAAAACAGTTTCTGATGTTAATGGCAGGTTTAGTCTTTCGGTGCCTCATAACAATCCGATAACTTTAAATGTGTCATTCATAGGGTATAAAGAAGAATCTTATAAGATTAAGGCAGGTAACGATGTTGAAAAGGTGTTCTATCTTGAAGAAGATGGAAACAGCTTAAACGAAATTGTGGTAACAGGTACACGTACTCCGCGAGTGCTTAAGGATGCTCCTATTCTTACACGTGTGATTACAAGCGAAGATATTGAGAAATCTGATGCCACAAACATAGCCGAATTGTTACAGTCGGAACTTCCCGGTATAGAATTCTCTTATTCAATGGACCAGCAGACATCGCTCAATATGTCAGGATTCGGAGGTAATGCAATCCTCTTCCTCGTTGATGGCGAAAGAATCGCAGGTGAGACATTGAACAATATAGATTACAGTCGTCTTACTCTCGACAATGTAGAACGTGTTGAGATTGTGAAGGGCGCAGCTTCATCACTTTACGGTTCTAATGCCGTTGGTGGTGTAATCAACCTTATCAGTAAGAAGGCAAAGAAACCATGGTCGGTTAATCTTAATGGCCGAATTGGTGCACACGACGATCAGAGATATGGCGTGGCTTTAGGTTCAAAGTCAAAGTATTTTAATAATAACTTTAACTATCAGTATCATAAGTTAGGTGCATTGGACCTTGAAAATGATGGTGATTATAATAAGATTTACGGCAGCCATTCTCATAACTTTAAGGATCGTTTCATTTATTCTCCTATGAAGAACCTTAAGTTTACCGCTAAGGCTGGATATTTCTTTAAGGAACGTAAAAGTTCTCCTACAAAGCATGACCGTTATCGTGACTTTAATGCAGGAATCAAGGGCGGATATGATATCAATGATAAGAATAGTGTAGAATTATCTTATACATTCGATCAGTACGACAAGAGTGATTACAATGTGCAGGCCAGACTCGATGTACGCGATTACAGTAATGTACAGCATAATGTAAGAGCTCTTTATAATTATAAATTCTCAGGTAATAATTACTTTACATTTGGTTCGGATTATATGCGCGACTATCTTATGACTTATCAGTTTGCTGACGGTGGTAGTCATAAGCAGTATACAGCCGATGCTTTTGCACAGTTAGATTATACGTTTGGTAAATTTAATGTCATCGGTGCACTCCGTTACGACTATTTCTCTGAGAGTAATATACATCACGTATCTCCGAAATTAGGACTTATGTATAAGTTTGACCATGGTTCTCTGCGTGCATCTTATGCAAGCGGATTCAGAGCTCCTACACTTAAAGAAATGTATATGAGTTTCGACATGGCTAATATATTCATGATTTATGGTAATCCTGAACTTGATCCCGAATATAGTGATAACTTCATGATTACAGGTGAATATAATCTTGGAAGATACAACTTCACTCTTTCTGGATTCTATAATATCGTAGACGATCGTATCACCATTGCATGGGATAAGGGACGTGACGGTATGGTTTACTGCAATATGAAGACTGTAAAGATTGCCGGTGTTGATGCCAATGCTTCTGTAAGATATCCCTGTGGTTTAGGTGCAAGACTTTCTTATGCTTATACTCATGAGTACATTAAGAAGGGTGAACCTGAGGTGTCTACAACACGTCCTCATACGGCAACAGCACGTATAGATTATGACAAACGTTGGAAGAATTATGGATTCAATGTGGCTTTAAGCGGACGTTTCCTTTCAAAACTGACATGCGACCAGTATGATTCGGAGAATCCTGACGCTGCTCCGGAATCTTCTACTTATCCTGCATATACAATGTGGAATCTGCATATAACACAGAGTATCTATAAAGGACTTAACGTGACATTTAATGTAGATAACCTGTTTAACTATCGTCCTGATTATTATTACTACAATTCTCCCAGTACTACAGGTACAACCTGTGCTGTAGGTGTTTGTATTAATATTGACGAATTCTTTTAATGATTAAAACATTATGATATGAAAAAGAAGTATATTTATGGTATCGTAGCTGCTGTTCTTGCCATCGTGATATTAGGTGGCGTATGGAATATGTGGTTTGGTACTACCAAGGTAGGTTTCCTTAACTACCAGGTAATCCAGCTCGGACAGATATCGAAAGCGAATGACAACTCGTTCATTAATATTAAGGAGATATCTCCCGAAGAGCTTGATGACCTCGGAAGTTACGACATGGTATTCATCAACGGCATGGGTCTTCGCATAAACGAAGAACAGCGTGCAATGATAGAAGAAGCTGCAGCAGGCGGACTGCCTATTCTCACGACTGCAGTAACAAATCCTGCTAACAATATTGTTTCTGTAGATAGTATTGCCGCAGATACTCTTTCTAAGTATCTTGGAAACGGAGGACGTAAGAACTACAGAAGTGTATTGAATTATGTACGTAAATACATAGACGGAAAGATTGTATGGGTAGACGAACCTGAAAAACTTGTTGCCCGTTCTAATGAAATGTTCTATCATGCCGATCCTAAGAATGCAGATAATGAAGAACTGAATTTCAATACAGTTGCAGAATATCAGGCATTCCTTAAGAAAGAAGGTATATGGAAGGAAGGTGCTCCGAGCATCATCATCACAGGTCAGATGGGTGAGCCTACAGGTCTTATCAAGAAACTTGAAGAGACTGGTAACAATGTTTATCCCGTTCGTGACATAACTACATTAATAGCATTACAGCAGATTGACTCTATTGCTCCTTCTGCAATGATTAATATGGCTCACGGCCGTATGGGTGATGATATTGTTAAATATCTTACTAAGCAGAATATTCCTCTGTTTGCTCCTCTTAACGTAAACCGTCTCGTAAATGAATGGGAAGAGGATAAGATGGGCATGAGCGGAGGTTTCCTTTCTCAGAGTGTCGTTACACCTGAAATCGACGGCGCTATCCGTCCGTATGCACTCTTTGGTCATTATCTTGATGAAGAAGGTTTGCAGCATGCTTATACAATTCCCGAAAGATGTGAAGGTTTTGTAGAGACGGTTAACAACTATATTCAGCTTAAGAAAAAGAATAATAGTGAGAAGCGTATTGCTATCTATTATTATAAAGGTGTAGGACAGAGTGCTCTTACAGCCGGAGGTATGGAAGTTGTTCCTTCTATCTATAATGTACTGAAACGCCTTAAGGCTGAAGGATATACTGTAAAGAATATGCCTTCATCTCCCAAGGAACTTGAGAAGATGATTCAGGCAGATGGTAAAATCTTCGGAACTTATGCTGAAGGTGCTTCGGCTAAGTACATGAAGAATGGAAAATCTAAGAGTGTAAACAAGGAAGAATACGAATCATGGATTAAGAAGTCCGTTCGTCCTGAAAAATATCAGGAAGTAGTAGCTAAGTATGGTGAATTCCCTGGTAAGTATATGGTAAATGATGCTGGAGAACTTACAGTATCTTACATCAACTTTGGTAATGTAATCCTGCTTCCTCAGCCCGCAGCTTCAGGTGGCGATGATTCATTCAAGATGGTTCATGGTGCTGATGTAGCTCCTCCTCATACATACATTGCATCATATCTCTGGGTAAAGGACGGATTCAAGGCTGATGCTCTTATCCACTTTGGTACACACGGAAGTTTTGAATTCCTTCCTAAAAAGCAGGTTGCACTGAGCAGTAATGACTGGTCAGACCGTCTTATCGGCACAATGCCTCACTTCTATATCTATTCAATTGGTAATGTTGGTGAAGCAATGATTGCAAAGCGTCGTTCTTATGCACAGCTGCAGTCATACCTCACACCTCCTTTCCTTGAAAGCAGTGTACGCGGTATATATCGTGAACTCAGTGAAGCTATAAAGAAGTACAACAATAAACTTCAGGAAACAGATGGTAACGAGGATGCACTTGATAAGTATTCTCTCGAAGTTAAGAAATATACAGTCAAGATGGGTATTCATCGTGAACTCGGACTTGACAGTGTTCTTACCAAACCTTATACTGAAGATGAAGTTGCACGCGTAGAACACTTTGCAGAAGAACTTGCAACAGAAAAAATTACAGGTCAGCTTTATACTATGGGTGTTCCTTATGAACAGTCACGTATACAGAGCAGTGTATATGCAATGGCAACAGAACCTATAGCATACAGTGTACTTGCACTTGATAAACTTAAGAACAGAGCAGATGCCGATGTAGAAAAGCATAAGATGCTCTTTACACAGAAGTATCTTAACCCTGCACGCGCACTTGTAGCGAAGCTCATCAATCAGACAGCTCCTGTAAGCGACAAGGTTATTTGTGACGTTGCCGGAATTACAGAAAAGGAACTTAAGCATGCCCGTTATGTAGACAGCGTACGTCATGCTCCTAAGGGAATGATGGCAATGATGCAGGCTATGTCTAAGATGAAGGCAGCCAGAGCTAAGGCAATGAAGAATGGTGGAGAAATGAAGATGCCCGCGGGACATCCTAAGATGAATCCGTTCAAGATGCCAAGCAAAGAAGCGATTGCTAAGATGAAGAAAGCCGTAGAGAAGAAGGGTAATGCAGAACAGAAGAAGATGATGACTCAGATGTCTGCAATGATGAAGAAGATGAATCCTGAATTCTCTAAGGAAGAAATCAACCTCTCAATGGCTGTGATGGAAATTGAACGCACAGTAAAGAACGTTCATAACTATCGTGCAGCATTGTTACAGAGTCCTGAAGAAGAACTTTCATCTCTTATCAATGCTCTTGGCGGAGGATATACAAAGCCTTCTCCCGGTGGCGATCCTATTGCTAATCCTAATACAATTCCTACAGGACGTAACCTCTATGCAATCAATGCAGAGGCAACTCCGAGTGAATCAGCTTGGGACAAGGGTGTACATCTTGCAAACAATACAATCAAGATGTATCGTCAGCGTCATAACGACAGTATTCCGCGTAAGGTAAGTTACACACTGTGGAGTGGTGAATTCATTGAGACAGAAGGTGCAACAATAGCACAGATATTATACATGCTTGGTGTTGAACCTATCCGTGATGCATTCGGACGAGTAAATGACATCCGTCTTATTCCTTCTAAGGAACTTGGTCGTCCGCGTATCGACGTAGTAGTTCAGACAAGTGGTCAGCTGCGTGACCTTGCAGCATCACGACTCTTCCTTATCACACGTGCCGTGGAAATGGCAGCAGCAGCCAAGGATGATGTTTATGAGAATCAGGTAGCAGCAGGTGTCGTTGAGGCTGAACGCGTACTTGTAGAGAAAGGACTCAGTCCTAAGGAAGCACGTGAGATATCTACATTCCGTGTATTCGGTGGCATGAACGGAAATTATGGCACAGGTATTCAGGGAATGGTACAGAGCGGTGACCGTTGGGAGACGGAACAGCAGATTGCCGATGTATATCTCAATAATATGGGAACATTCTACGGAAACGAGAAGCAGTGGGAGACAATGCGCCAGTACGCATTCGAAGCAGCACTTACACGTACAGATGCTGTCATCCAGCCGCGCCAGAGTAACACATGGGGTGCACTCAGTCTCGACCACGTTTATGAGTTCATGGGAGGTATGAACCTCGCAGTACGCAGTGTGACAGGCAAGGATCCTGATGCATATCTCAGTGACTACCGTAACCGTAACAATGTACGTATGCAGGAAGTTAAGGAAGCTATCGGTGTAGAAAGTCGTACAACAATCTTCAACCCCGAATACATCAAGGAGAAGATGAAGGGCGATGCAAGCTCTGCTTCTACTTTTGCAGAAATCGTAGAGAATACATACGGATGGAACGTAATGAAACCTAAGGCAATCGACAAAGAGATGTGGGATGAAATCTACGACGTATACGTTAAAGATAAGTTCAATCTCGGTGTGGATAAGTATTTCGAAGAAAAGAATCCTGCTGCGCTTCAGCAGATAACAGCCGTTATGATGGAAACAGCGCGTAAGGGATTGTGGAAGGCCAGCGACGAGCAGCTTGCAGAAATTGCAAAGATGCATACCGAACTGGTTAAGAAGTACCAGCCCGCATGTACAGGTTTCGTATGCGATAACTCTAAGCTCCGTCAGTTCATTGCCGACAAGGTAGATCCTACAACGGCAAAGGAATATAAGAGCGAGATAAGTGAAGTTCGCGAAGCTGTTGCTGAGAATGGCGACAAGGGAATGGTGATGAAGAAAGAACAGATGAATCAGGAAACTGACAAGGAATCAAGCCATGTAAGCAATGTCATCGTTATAGCCATCGTTGCCGTAGTAGCAATCATTCTCGGTGTAGTAATTCGTAAACGCAGAAAATCACTTAAAGAATAAAAAGCTTAAAGAATAGAAAATGGAAACCGTTGTTGTGGTTTTAATGATAGTAGTTTGCTTCAATTATTTATTGAAGCAAACTTATCGTAAAAAATATTTTGTCATATTCTCGGCTGTTGTCTCTGCTTTATTCGTAGGACTTATGTGGCCCTATGCCATAGAACAGACAAAGACACAGATAACCGACTGGCTTAACAACCCGGACCTCATGCGCGATACAGCCGTAATACTCAGTATAGATGTTATTCTGCAGATGGCATACTGTATGCTTGCTGCACATATAATGACTACTGGCGAGATAAAGCGTCGCACGCTCATTGCCTATAAAGTACTGAGATGGTTCCCCGGAATACTTATATATCCTGTACTTTTCAGCATACTTGTTGCAGTGATATTCTCATTCCCCGGACATTCGTTCACAGGTATTTCATGGACACTTGCCGTTATTGTACTTGTTGCAATACCTTCGGGAACATTCCTGCTGCGCTGGCTTCTTCCGGAAAAAGAACTTCGTCTTGAGCTGCTTTTCCTCTGCAATGCACTTATAGGTATGCTCGGCGTTATATCTACTGTAAACGGACAGACAGCAGTAACAGGACAGACGGAAATAGAATGGTCGGCCCTTGCAGGTTTGTTATTATTGATTTTAATCGGCGGAATCCTCGGTATGGTGTTCCGTGTTATTTATTTCAAAGTAAAATATAAGAAACAATCTTTTTAAATTACAAAAACAATGAACGTAATTTCAGACGTACTTTATTGGATCTCTACAGGACTGCTGGTTCCTGTTATTGTATTGCTTATCCTGTTCTTCCTCCGCGCACTGCTACTCATAGGAAGTTTCTTCGGACAGTATCTTTCAATGAGAAAGAACGAACGTTTCCTTAAGGAGAAGATGGACAGTCTTACTGCCGAAGGTTTAGCAGAGTTTGAAAATAGTCTTCCTGAGAAATCAAATTCTCTCGTTATGGTATATCTTCATAAGATTATAGAATCTAAGAACAGTCCCGCACACGTACAGCGTCTCGTAAGCGATTTCGAAGTTGCTGCCGATAAGGACTTAGGTATATCTAAGACAATGACAAAGATGGGTCCGATGCTCGGACTTATGGGTACGCTTATTCCTATGGGACCTGCACTTGTTGGTCTGGCAGCCGGCGATATAGCTTCAATGGCATATAACATGCAGGTAGCATTTGCTACAACAGTAGTTGGTCTGTTTGTCAGTGCTACAGGTTTCGTAACACAGCAGATCAAGCAGCGCTGGTATCTTCAGGACATGATTAATCTCGAATTCTATACAGAACTTCTTAAAGAAAAGAAATAAGACATGAGAAGACGTTTATTAAACAGAGCCGAGGATGATGATCCGATGAGCGTTGTCAGCAACCTCTTCGATGTTGCGATGGTGTTTGCGGTGGCACTTATGGTGGCACTTGTAACACGTTTCAACATGACTGAGATGTTCAGTCAGGAAGACTTTACGATGGTAAAGAATCCAGGTAAGGATAACATGGAAATCATTACTAAGGAAGGACAGACCATTAATAAGTACACGCCTTCGAAGGATCAGGAAAAGAAAGATGGAAAGAAGGGAAAGAAAGTTGGTATTGCATACGAACTTGATAACGGTGAGATTATTTACGTTCCCGAATGATGTAGCTTTTTGAATATAAACATTTTACTCCCTGTCCGGCCATTGTGTCGTGGCAGGGAATTTTTATATATGTGTGTTAGAGGCTATGTGATTAAATATTTGTACTTTTGTAATGCTTAAAGATATAACATTAGTTACGGAATAAAGTCTTTGTCCATACGACATTGCACATTTCGTGAATACGTCAGAATTGAATAATAGTTAAAGTAGCAATATGAAACAGCCTGTAGAAAAACATCCGTTCAAACCTTTTCTTCCTGCAAATGCAAAAGTTCTGTTCCTTGGCAGCTTTCCTCCGCAGGAAAAGCGTTGGTCTATGATCTTTTATTATCCCAATTATACAAATGACTTCTGGTATCTGTGCGGATTGCTCTGGTATGGTGATAAGAGACATTTTACGATACCTTCGGAGAAACGGTTTGATTACGATAAGATAGTAGAATTCTGCACAAACACAGGATTTGCGATGTACGACACTGCCACAGAGGTACGCAGACTCAAGGATAATGCTTCGGATAAATTCTTAGAGGTAGTTACACCTACGGATATTCCGGCATTGTTAAAACAAATTCCGCAATGTACTGCAATAGTAACGACAGGGCAGAAGGCTACCGATACACTTTCAGATACTTATCATTGTGATAAACCAGAAATAGGATGTTCTGTAAAGATAAAGATTCCGGTAATGGGAGATGATGGTAATATCGTTGAGAAAGAATATGATTTTTACCGTATGCCGTCCACATCGCGTGCCTATCCGTTGGCACTCGATAAGAAAGCAGCAGTTTATAAAGAAATGTTTGTAAAGACAGGATTACTTAAATAAAAATAAAGAGCGACATAATTATATATGCCGCTCTTTTTCATATTATAAGTTTGTTAGAATCCCTCTCCTCTAAGAATCCTTTTAGCTTTTCCTATAGCTTCTGCCGAAGGAATACTATCCAGTGTCGTTTCGTCGATAAGTTCGAAAGCCCTTTCCAAGTCTCTTAGAGCAAACTTATTGTTTCTCTCTTTAAATTCATCTCTCAGAATATTAATCTTCTCGTAAGCCTGAATACCCTCACAAAGACGTTCAAAGCGTATTGAAGTTCTGCCTCCAGGATAGATAAGATAAGTGTCTCCTGCGCCCCATGTATAGAAGCGACTGTCAAGCAGAGGTTCTATAACCCAGCTGTTAAGAGCCCAGCGCAGATAACCGTCAAGATTAGCTTTTGCAGCATACCATCCGAACCATTCTGCATCGGCAGGATCGGAGAATGTGAAAGTATTTGGATAAGGCTCTTCACAAGATGTGTAGAAAGTTGAAATCTTACCTGATGCCTTGCGTTCTCTGAGCATCTCGTCAGTGTATTTCATACGTAATGCAACACAGTAATCATCAAGCTTGTCTATGAGTTCCTCGTGTAATACACCGGCGAGAGCAACCTTAAAGTCAGGATCTGCCTTCTTTATTACATTCATTGCTTCGAGCATTACATTCATCGGACGTTCGTCCATCGCAATGTAAGTCTTATCAAACCACCCCTTTTCCTTTAGATGAGCTGCAAACGATTTCAGCATTCTTGTCCAAAACTCTTCGTAAGCCTTCTCACCCGGCTGTGTCTCTATAGTTTTAGAACTATTTGTGGCACGGTCGAAATATTGGAACGACAGCTGCCACGGAACCATAGAGTAACAGTTAATCTGACTGTCTATTCCGAGTTCCATCATAAACTCAACCCATCGGTCAAATATAGTATAATCAAATTTCCACGAACCGTCAAAATCCTTAATCCAGTTAATCATAGACGGAAAATAGTCGTATGTCTGTCCGTTCCACGGCTTGTGCGTAATAGAAGCTGTTATAACTTTTCCCCCTGCATCGCGATACAGTTCCATGTAAGGTTTTAAAACCTCCATGTGTTCCTTGCTCCACGGATTGACACCATGATAACGTGCTACGGCATAAGGATTCTGCCATAAGTCAAGATGAAACTTCTGTTGCTGAGGCTCAGGCAGTATTCTTTCAGAAACCTTGATATTTAGTTTCAGACGGCCTATAACGTTTTCCCCTTCCCTTACGGTTACCATTCCGGTGTAAGTACCGGCATGAGCTTCTCTCGGAACATTAACCCTTACCCAGCACCCCTGAGAAGTCATACGTTCTAATTTTAATGTTTTGGTAAGATGGTCTATGGGGTCGGCAACAAGAGTAGAATCAAATAAACTTAAGTCTTTACGATGTCCGCATGCACCTCGCTTATCTTTATTCAGTTCGTCGGTCATTACATAACGGACAAATCCGGTAAACACATTGTTAGCTTTTATCTTGTATTTTGTACCCTTGCACTTAAAGTCACTCACTGTAAAGTTAAGGTCATGTATGCTGTTGGCACTCCATACCACAAACTGTGAATTTACACGTTCGCCTTTCCATGCAGTTACGTTGCGCGACATATCCTTATCTTTCATGGCAGGCACTTCTTTCTTGTACCTTACGTCAGTGCTTCCCCAGCTAATGTTGATGCCTTTTACGTTCTTCCATAATTTTATGTCAGTCTTTACCGGATTATCAAGTTCCTTATAATTCTCTATAGGAAAAGTTCTCTGTCCGGTCTGATGTCCTGAGTGTGTCACTCCGCACCACGTCTGTGCATTGAGAGAAAGAGATATAAAGAAACTTCCGATTATTAAAGATAATTTGTTCATGTGTTGATATTGTTGTATGTAATGTTTATCTGCGTTCGAAAACAAAATTAACTCGTTGGCGGAATTAAATCAGCGCATATTTAACTCTGCCAATGGGTTT
>JAHHQW010000057.1 GCA_020026195.1 Prevotella sp. | reverse complement strand
TTTAGAATCGCTAAGCTATATGGCTATCCCCATTGATTATCTACTGAGCCTATATAAGTTGTCAGCTATTGACTGTTATTAGGATTGGCTTCAGCTTCTATCTGCCTTCTTTTGTTTTTCAATTCTCAGCTGTCGGTTCGGTTAACAGAATAGCTGTATACATTTTTGCTTAATGAGACATATACATAAAATATAATTTCTTTTACTACTCATTACATTAGTAAGTGGTTTTATGTAAATGAATAAAGCAATTGAACAAAACATCATGTGGTTTCTAATAAGAATTGCAATTCGAACTACCAAATGGTTTAGGAGAGAAATTCTATATTAAACAAAAAAGTCTTTCAGTTTTTCTGAAAGACTTTTGATTGTCGGGGCGACAGGATTCGAACCTGCGGCCACCTGGTCCCAAACCAGGTGCGCTACCGGACTGCGCCACACCCCGTTGCAACGGCATCTGTTATATTTGCGATTGCGGATGCAAAGGTAATAAAAATCTTAATGCCGTGCAAATATTTTCACCAATTATTTTATGATTCCTTGTTCGATAAATACCTTTTTCAGTACTTGTACACCTTTTTCCACCTGTTCTTCGGTGTGAGTTGCCATAAGAGCAAAACGAACTAGCGTATCTTGAGGAGCACATGCCGGAGGTATGACAGGGTTTATGAACACACCGTTATCAAAAGCAAGTTTTGTAACAGTAAATGTTTTATCCACGTCTCTTACATAAAGAGGAATGATTGGGCTTTCTGTGTCGCCAATTTCAAAACCTTCTTCCTTGAAACGACGTAGTGCATAGTTTGTAACTTTCCAAAGTTTTTCTATACGTTCAGGTTCCTGACGAATGATATGTAGAGCTTCACGAGCTGCAGCTGTAGCAGCAGGTGTGTTAGATGCACTAAATATATATGTACGACAGGTATGACGCAGATAGTTAATTGTGTCTTTGTCAGAAGCTATGAAACCACCGATGCTGGCAAGACTCTTACTGAAAGTTCCCATAATGAGATCTACATCGTCGGTAACACCGAAATGATCACAGACGCCTCGTCCTTCTTTACCGAATACACCTAAACCGTGAGCTTCATCAACCATAAGCGATGCGTTATATTTCTTCTTGAGTTTTACGATTTCAGGAAGATTGGCGAGGTCGCCTTCCATAGAGAACACACCATCAACTACGATTAGTTTTATTGATTCAGGGCGGCAACGTTTAAGTTGCTTTTCCAAATCATTCATGTCGTTATGTTTATACTTGAGACAAGTAGCAAACGACAAACGGCGTCCATCAACGATACTTGCATGATCACGGTCGTCACAGATTATGTAGTCTTCGCGACCACATATAACTGATAGGACACCAGAATTAACCGTAAATCCTGTTGAAAAACATAATGCTTCGTCTTTGTGTTCGAATTCTGCAAGCTCTTTCTCCAATTCCACGTGGAGGTCGAGAGTACCGTTAAGGAAACGGCTTCCTGCACAACCGGAACCATATATATCAAGAGCCTTCTTAGCAGCATCTATAATGCGCTGATCGCCAGGAAGTCCCGTGTAAGCATTAGAGCCGAACATGAGGACCTTGTGTCCATCCATGTTTACTTCTGTGTTCTGTTTTCCCTTGATAGCACGGAAATATGGATACACACCAGCTTCCATATACTTCTGCGGTTCGCGGTATTTCTTTAATTTTTCTTGTAATAATCCCATTTGTTAAAGGTATAGTAAGTATAACTATATACTACGTACAATTAATTAGGCTGCAAAGGTATAAAAAAAATCATATAAATAAACATTTTTACTTAAAAAATTGCCGTTTCGTAAATTTTGAGTCTCTGCTTTACGAAATAAATCAACTTTTTACTAACTTTGCAGACACGGAAATCAGTTAATTGTAGTTAGATGAACATATTATTTGTATTGAATCCAATTTCTGGAACAGGAAAAAAAAGACTCATACCTCGTATTATTGCAGATAATATCGACAAAGACCGTTATACATATGATATAAAATATACTGAGTATAAAGGCCATGCTACCAAGATTGCAGCAGAAGCAGCAAAAAACGGTGTCGATATTGTTGTGGCAGTAGGTGGCGACGGTACTGTTAATGAGATTGGATGCGGTCTTATTAATACGGATACGGCAATGGGTATACTTCCGTGCGGCTCTGGTAACGGACTTGCACGCCACCTTGGCATACCAACTGATTTACGAAAGGCCGTGAAGATTCTTAATGAATGTGTTATTCATCGTCTTGACTACGGTCTGATAAACGATTGTCCTTTTTTCTGTACATGCGGAATGGGCTTTGACGCCTTTGTCAGCATGGAGTTTGCTAAAAGCGGAAGGCGCGGACCAGTTACTTATGCTGAGAAAATTCTAAAAGAATGGCTCACATACAAGCCACAGAAATATGTTATTACTGACGAGCATAACGAGCAGGTACACGAAGCTCTTTTAGTATCATGTGCCAATGCTTCTCAGTACGGAAATAATGCTTATATAGCACCTTCGGCAAGCATGATGGATGGTGTAATGGATGTTGTTATTATGGAACCTTTTGACATGCTTGATGCACCATCTATAGGTATTGATATGTTCAACAAGACTCTCGATAGAAATCGTAAAGTGAAGACTTTCAGGACGAACCGAATAAAAATACAGAGAGAACATGAAGGAGTGGTACATTATGATGGCGAGCCACTTATAATGGGAAAAGAAATAAATATTTCTATTGTTAAGGCAGGCATTAACATTGTTGTTAATGGTTCCATATCAGAGGATCAACTCAATCGTCCGAACGTTATTCAAAGCTCTTTGAATGAATTATTTTCTAATATTCAGAAGATACGTAAAGAGCTGGAAACTACTACCGGTCAGGTAATAAAAAAGTCTAGAAAATTAGTTAGAGGTAAAAATCGCGAGTAAGAACTAAGTACCATTCTGATTTTGAACCGTCTGCGTTCATGATACAATGTTCTTCATTTTCCACGTTGTCAGGACGGACTTTAGAGAATGTTGCCATAATACGTTTTGGATTCTTTTTAGGGGTAGTACGTATGTAACAAATATTCTTTACATATAATCCTGACAAACATGCCTCAAATAAAATTTTATTTTTTGCCTCATACGGCACTATTACCGATAGTTTACCTTCATTGTCAAGCAGATCAGCAGAAAACTTGAACAATTCGCTGTAAGTAAGTGATTCTGTGTGTCGTGCAGTATGTCTTCTGTTTTCTGGACATCCTGTATCTTCTGTGTAAAAGGGCGGATTGCTCACTATGCAGTCATATTTTGTTTTACACTTTTCATGATATTCCTGTAGTGAAGAATGAAAAATGTCTATTCTTTTATTGAATTCAGATTTTTCGACATTCTCTTTTGCCTGTGATGCTGCTTCTCCGTCTATTTCCAGTGCATTGATAGAACTTTTGTCAAAACGCTGTGCCATCATAAGTGAAATAAGTCCGCTGCCAGTGCCGATGTCTAATATTTTTTTACCGCCTGGAGCCCATGCACCGAGCAGTACGCCGTCTGTACCAACCTTCATGGCACATCTGTCGTGAAACACGGTGAATCGTTTAAACTTGAAATATTCGTTTGACATTTTCTTTTTTATTTCACTTTATGCTGTGCAAATATACTAAAAATCGTATAATTAGGTGTGTTCTTGAGATTATTCAATTCTTTTTTCATAACTTTGCACTCCAAACCATATAAAATTAGTATGACTAAAGAACGAAATGGTCAGATATCTCTGATAGCTGATTACGATGGCGATATAACAGAAATGTTTAAGAAACATGAAGAAGGAGACATGTTGATTCTTGCAACAAGAAATATCGTGCTTTTCCCAGGTACCTTCACTCCGGTACTTGTAGGAAGAGAAAAAAGTCTCAGCCTTGTTTCAACGATGAAGAAGAGCGGCGAAAAAGCAGAATGTGCCGTATTTTGTCAGAAAGACAGTGATAACGAAAACCCAGAATTTGAAGATCTTTACCATGTAGGCGTTTATGCCAAGATAGTACGTCTCATCGAGATGCCCGATGAAAAGATTACAGTAATCCTTCAGGCGCAGCAGCGATGCGAACTTAAGTCTCTTGAGACTGACGGTTCGTGCTATCATGGTATTGTCGCAGATTATCCTGAAATACCTTTTGATGATAATGATGCCGAGAATAAGACTATTCTTGCAGATATGCGAAAATCGGTAGAAAAGTATGTCAAGATGAATGATGATATTCCTGATGAGACTCTTTTCTCTTTACGAAATATCACCAACGACATGCTCGCAATGAACTTTGTATGTTCTATGATGCCGTTTGCTGTTCCTGCAAAACAGAAGATGCTTGAGGAAACAGACTTAAAGAAACGTGTACTGCGTCTGCTCGGCGTACTCGGTCAGGAAATAGAACTTCAGAAGATACGCATCGAAATACGTAATCGTACTCAGATGGATATCGACGAACAGCAGAAAGAATATTTCCTGCAACAGCAGATAAAGAACATCAAAGAAGAACTCGGACAGGGTGAGGGACTTCCCGAACAGAAGGAACTTATAGAGAAAGCTAAAAATAAGAACTGGTCTGAAGACGTAGCTAAAGTGTTCTACAAGAACGTAGACAAACTTGAAACACTTAATCCGCAGAGTCCTGATTTCAGTGTACTTCTTACATACCTTGAAACAATGGTTTCTCTGCCATGGGGTGAATACACAACCGACGACCTTGACATTAAACGTGCGAAGAAGATTCTTGACAAGGATCATTACGGCATGGAGAAAGTTAAGGAACGTATCCTTGAATATCTTGCAGTGCTCAGTCTGAAAGGCGATCTGAAGTCACCGATTATCTGTCTTTATGGTCCTCCGGGAGTAGGTAAGACAAGTCTTGGCAAGAGTATAGCAAGTGCCATGAAACGTAAATACGTACGTGTTTCACTTGGAGGTCTTCACGATGAATCAGAGATCCGAGGTCATCGTCGCACATACATTGGCGCAATGCCCGGACGTATCATCAAGAATATTCAGAAGGCAGGCTCTTCTAATCCTGTTTTCATTCTTGACGAGATAGATAAGATTACTCAGAATACAGTTAACGGCGATCCTGCTTCAGCACTGCTCGAAGTGCTTGATCCAGAACAGAATAGTTCGTTCCACGATAATTATCTTGATGTAGACTACGATCTTTCTAAGGTGCTGTTCATAGCAACTGCTAACGATCTCAATACTATTCCCCGTCCACTTCTCGACCGTATGGAACTTATTGAAGTAAGCGGCTACATCACAGAAGAGAAGATGGAGATTGCGAAACGTCATCTCGTTCCAAAGGAAAGAGAAAATACAGGTATGATAGGCGAGAACCTCTCATTCAGCAGTTCTGCAATCGAACGCATAATAGAGTCTTACACAAGAGAGAGCGGTGTTCGTCAGCTTGAAAAACAGATAAATAAGGTGTTCCGCAAACTGGCTTACCACCTTACACTCGACGGCAAACTTCCATATCATCGTATATCACCAGACAATATAGAATCTTTGTTAGGCAAACCGCCATATTACAGAGATGTATATCAGGGCAACCAGTATCCTGGCGTTGTTACCGGACTTGCATGGACAAGTGTCGGAGGTGAAATACTTTTCATCGAAACAAGTCTTAGCAAGGGTAAGGGCGCAAAACTTACTCTTACAGGAAACCTTGGTGATGTGATGAAGGAATCAGCAGTACTTGCACTTGAATATATCAAGGCACATGCCGATACACTCGGATTAGACTACAGAATCTTCGACAGCTACAACATTCATGTCCATGTTCCAGAGGGAGCAACTCCAAAGGATGGTCCTTCGGCAGGTATAACCATTGCCACATCAATAGCATCTGCACTTACACAGCGTAAGGTTCGTAAGAACACAGCGATGACAGGTGAGATAACACTTCGTGGTAAAGTTCTTCCCGTAGGTGGTATTAAGGAAAAGATACTTGCTGCTAAGCGCTCAGGTATTACAGATATCCTTATCTGTCAGGACAATCGTCGCGACATAGAGGAGATTCCTCAGATGTATGTTGAAGGAGTAACATTCCATTATGTTGAGAATGTCCAGGATGTATGGGATTTCGCCCTTACAAAAGAGATTGTTGAAAATCCTGTTAAGTTTGAGATAGACGAAGATTCTCAGAAGAAAAATTAATAATGAAATTCGAACTACAGTATACAGATAATGCAAGCGATGCCCGTGCAGGACTTATTACAACCGACCACGGAACAATAGAAACACCTATATTTATGCCCGTAGGAACATGCGCTACCGTAAAGGGAGTGCATTTCAACGAGCTTAAAGAACAGGTTAATGCTCAGATAATATTAGGTAACACCTATCATCTTTATCTCCGTCCGGGACTTGACATAATGCGTAAGGCCGGCGGACTTCATAAGTTTGAGCACTGGGACCGTCCGATTCTTACAGACAGCGGCGGCTTTCAGGTGTTCTCACTTACAGGAATTCGTAAACTTCGTGAAGAAGGATGCGAGTTCCGTTCACATATAGACGGTTCTAAACACATCTTTACACCAGAGAACGTAATGGATACCGAACGTATTATTGGTGCCGACATCATGATGGCCTTAGACGAATGCCCTCCTGGTCAGAGCGACTACCAGTATGCAAAGAAGAGTCTTGCCATGACACAGCGCTGGCTTGACAGATGTATCAAACGTTTCAACGAGACAGAACCTCTTTACGGCCATCACCAGAGCCTTTTCCCAATTGTACAGGGATGTACATACAAAGACTTGCGCCAGGATGCAGCTAAGTTTGTTGCAGATAAGGATGCCGAAGGAAATGCCATTGGCGGACTTGCAGTAGGCGAACCTACTGACGTGATGTACGATATGATAGAAGTTGTAAATGAGATACTTCCTAAAGACCGTCCACGTTACCTTATGGGTGTAGGAACACCTCAGAATATACTTGAAGGAATAGAACGCGGTGTCGATATGTTCGACTGTGTTATGCCTACACGTAATGGGCGTAATGCACTGCTGTTTACATACAACGGAACGATGAATATGCGCAATAAGAAATGGGAAGATGATTTCACACCCATTGATCCAGACGGATGCTACATTGATGTATTCCACACTAAGGCATACCTTCATCATCTGTTTAAGGCACAGGAACTCCTTGCCATGCAGATAGCAAGTATACATAATCTTGCATTCTACTTACGACTTGTGGGCGATGCTCGCAAACACATCATTGCAGGCGATTTTGTTCAGTGGAAGGCGTCGGTAATAGACAATTTAGGACGCAGAATTTAACAGGATAATATGAACATCGGAAATATAAAAAAAAGTATAGCATCGGTATTCGGAACAATTGGAAAGTTTCTGAAGCCGTGGCGTTTTATTGGTCTGCTCGACCGCTATATAATAAAGAAGTTTATCGGTACTTACATTTACTCGATACTCCTTATTATATCTATTTCCATTGTGTTCGACATCAATGAGAACCTTGCGAAGTTTACCGAATATCATGCACCTCTTCAGGCCATAATATTCGATTACTATCTTAACTTCATACCATATTTCGCAAACCTTTTCAGTCCGCTGTTCGTATTTATCTCGGTTATTTTCTTTACTTCCAAACTTGCCGGTAATTCAGAAGTTATTTCCATGCTCGCTGCGGGAGTAAGTTTTAAACGTCTGCTGCGTCCTTACATGATATCAGCAGCACTGATATCAATACTCAATTTCTATCTTGGTTCTTTCGTTATCCCGAAAAATACTGTCGTAAAGCAGAATTTCGAGATGATGTATAAGAACAAAAGAAAGAACACGTCTGCCGATAACGTACAGTTGCAGGTAGGTGAGGGAATGATAGCGTACATCCAGCATTACGACAATGTACGCAAACGCGGTTATGGATTCTTTCTCGACAAGTTCGAGAACAAACAACTCGTAAGTCACATGACAGCCTGGGAGATACAGTACGATACAATTTCTGACAGCAAGTATCACTGGAAGGCCATGAACTATCAGATTCGTAGTTTGAAAGGTTACCGCGAGCGTATAACCAAAGGTACGCAGATAGACACACTAATAATGATGGAGCCTACCGACCTCGTATTCTCTAAAGGTCAGCAGGAAACATTTACCAGTCCACAGCTAAAAGATTACATAGATAAACAGATAAACCGCGGTTCGAGCAACGTAGTGCAGTACGAAGTAGAATATCACAAGCGTATAGCATCCTCGTTTGCATCGTTCATTCTGACACTGATAGGCGTATCACTGTCATCGCGTAAACGTAAAGGCGGTATGGGTATGTACCTTGGCGTAGGTCTTGCACTCAGTTTCGGTTATATTCTGTTGCAGACTGTATCAGCAACATTCGCAATACAGGCCGGAATGCCAGCAATGCTTGCCGCATGGATACCCAACATGCTGTTTGCAGTCATAGCATACTTCTGCTATCGACATGCACCTAATTAATTATTTAAGATAAGAAGATTGAAAGATGGATTTTTACGAATTGGATATTAACGACAATATCCTGGATGCTCTCGATGACATGCGTTTCGAGACCTGTACTCCTATTCAGGAGCAGTGTATTCCAGTGATATTGCAGGGAAAAGACGTGCTTGGCGTAGCACAGACAGGAACAGGAAAAACTGCAGCTTACCTGCTGCCCGTATTAAGCAAACTTGATGACGGTGGTTATCCTAAGGATGCCATAAACTGTCTCATCATGAGTCCTACACGCGAACTGGCACAGCAGATAGACCGTGAGATGCAGGGTTTTGGCTATTATCTTAAAGATGTAAGCAGCGTGGCTGTATACGGAGGAAATGACGGCGGACGATATGACCGTGAACTGAATAGTTTTAAGCGTGGCGCAGATGTTGTCATAGCAACACCAGGCCGACTAATCAGTCATATTTCCATGAACAATATAGATCTGAGCCGCGTGTCGTTCTTTATCCTCGACGAAGCAGACAGAATGCTCGACATGGGATTCTACGATGACATTATGACAATCGCAGCAAATCTTCCAAAGACATGCCAGACAATTATGTTCTCTGCAACAATGCCTTCAAAGATAGAAGAGATGGCATCGAAACTGCTTAAGAACCCTGTTAAGATTAAAATAGCACCAAGTATGCCAGCCGAGAAGATTGTTCAGGGAGCATACGTGTGCTATCCTCCGCAGAAACTTAATATCGTAAAGAACATATTTAAGACGAAACATCCCGATAAGGCCGTCGTCTTTGCAGGTTCAAAACAAAAAGTAAAGGACATAAACCTTTCGCTTAAGAAGATGCACATCAACTGCGACGAGATGCATTCAGACCTTACGCAGGAAGAGCGTGACGAACTAATGTATAAGTTTAAGGCAGGACAGGTAAACGTGGTGATAGCCACCGACATAATCTCGCGAGGCATTGACATCGACGACATCACACTCGTAATAAACTTTGATGTGCCACACGACCCCGAAGATTACATTCACCGTATCGGACGTACAGCCCGTGCCGGCAGCGACGGATATGCAGTTACACTTATATCGCCCGAAGAAATAGGAGCCTTCATGAAGATTGAGAAGGTTATAAAGCGAGAAGTAAACAAACTCGAAGTCCCTAAAGAGTTCGGAGAGACGCCCGAATATAAATATGTACGCGCGCAAGGCGATGGCAGCAAGAACGGCAGAAGACACAAGGGAAGAGATCGTCACAGAGGAACACCGTCTGCAAAGGGTAAGGCAGAAAGTAAATTCCACGGACCATCGCACAAAGGTCAGCATAAGCCATTACACAAATCAAAGTCAGGCGACAAGACGCATGGCAGAAAAGAACAGACAGCCCCCAAATCAGAATAACAGCCAGTTGTTAAATCACTATATAATAATGTAATATGGGCATGGTATTGTTATTTATATCATCATTCTTCATTCTTGCTATGTCAATAATGATGTGGCGGGGAATAACCAAAGACTATTCTAACGATAAAGAAGAAGATAAAGACAGTAAAAAAGCATGATAAGAATGTGTTTTTAGTACAAAACAATTAAAAAATCATTATATTTTGTGCTAAAATTACATTTTTATCAATATAAAGTGAAGTATTCCGTATTAATATAGTAATTTTGCACCGTTTTATATATAAACAGTCAACATAAAGTCTAACTTTATTAATTAAATTATTTATTATTTTTATGTCAAATTTTAAGAACGTACAGCCGAATGCAGAGTTCAACTGGGAAGAATTCGAAAATGGAATTCAGACCAACGTAAGTAGAGAAGAACTTCAGAAGGCTTATGATGAAACCCTCAACAAGGTAAGCGAACACCAGGTAGTTGAAGGTAAGGTAATCTCTGTAGACAAGAAAGAAGTTATTGTTAACATTGGTTACAAGAGCGATGGTATCATCCCCGCAAGCGAATTCCGCTACAATCCCGATCTGAAGGTTGGTGACGTAGTAGAAGTTTATGTAGAAAGCCAGGAAGACCGCAAGGGTCAGCTCCTTCTTTCACACAAGAAAGCACGTCTCAGCAAGAGCTGGGAGCGCATCAACGAAGCTAAGGACAACGAAGCTATCGTTAACGGTTATGTTAAGTGCCGCACTAAGGGTGGTATGATTGTTGATGTATTCGGTATCGAAGCATTCCTTCCCGGAAGCCAGATCGACGTTCATCCTATACGCGACTACGACGTATTCGTAGGCAAGACAATGGAATTCAAGATTGTAAAGATCAACCACGAATTCCGCAATGTAGTTGTTTCTCACAAGGCTCTTATCGAAGCTGAGTTGGAAGCACAGAAGAAAGAAATTATCGGTAAGCTCGAAAAGGGTCAGATCCTCGAAGGTACTGTTAAGAACATCACATCTTACGGTGTATTCGTTGACCTCGGCGGTGTGGACGGTCTGATTCATATCACAGACCTCAGCTGGGGCCGTGTTATCGATCCTAACGAAGTTGTATCACTCGACCAGAAACTCAACGTTGTTATCCTTGACTTCGACGATGAGAAGAAGCGTATCGCTCTCGGTCTGAAGCAGCTTACTCCTCACCCCTGGGATGCTCTTGATCCTAACCTCAAGGTTGACGACCACGTTAAGGGTAAGGTAGTTGTTCTCGCTGACTACGGTGCATTCGTAGAAATCGCTCCGGGCGTAGAAGGACTCATCCACGTTTCAGAAATGAGCTGGAGCCAGCACCTCCGTTCTGCACAGGAATTCCTCCATGTAGGACAGGAAGTAGAAGCTGTAATCCTTACACTCGACCGCGAAGAGCGCAAGATGTCACTTGGTATCAAGCAGCTTAAGGAAGATCCATGGGAAACAATCGACGTTAAGTATCCCGTTGGCAGCAAGCACACAGCTAAGGTTCGTAACTTCACACACTTCGGTGTATTCGTAGAACTCGAAGAAGGTGTAGACGGACTCGTTCACATCAGCGATCTGAGCTGGACAAAGAAGGTTAAGCATCCTGCTGAGTTCACACAGGTTGGTGCAGACATGGACGTTGTAGTTCTTGAAATAGATAAGGAAAACCGTCGTCTCAGCCTCGGTCACAAGCAGCTTGAAGCTAATCCTTGGGACGAGTACGAGAAGATCTACACTGTAGGTTCAGTACACACAGGTAAGATCACAGAAATCCTCGACAAGGGTGCTACAATCACTCTGAACGAAGGTGGTGAAGGTTTCGCTACTCCTAAGCACCTCATCAAGGAAGATGGCTCACAGGCTCAGCTTGGTGAAGAAATCGAATTCAAGGTTCTCGAATTCGTAAAGGAAACAAAGCGTATCATCCTTTCACACAGCCGCACATTCGAAGAGGCTCAGGCTCCTCGCAAGCAGGCAGCAGCAGCTCCCGCAGCAGAGCACAAGATCAACAATGTAGCAGCAAGCACAACTCTTGGTGAACTCGACGCTCTCCAGGAACTGAAGGCTAAGATGGAAAAGAACGGTAAGTAATCTGATTCTTACATCAAAAAATACAAGAATGCATCTCAAATACTGAGGTGCATTCTTTTTTTGTCTATATTCTTAAATCATTGCATGTCTGTGTAATGAATAGGATTTTTTTCTTGACATAAAGGATACAGTCGTACGTGTTTTAGCAAACTATCATGCGTATGTCGGCATAGTTCATATACGTGCATTCGCAAACGAGACTACGTGTATCTGCAGATGTTTTGTTATCATGTTTGCAAACCATTATCATGACGTCAATAAACTTTTGTAGTTACATAAGATTTATGCATTTTGATACCATGAAAAGGACTGAAATTATTCAAGACTGTAACTATATGATTAATTCTTTAAAAGCCTGATGCTCTTTCAATAAAAACATGGCGAGTTCAGAACACCGCTGAAAGAGAATAAAGTAAGGAAAATAAAAAAGGTAATCCGCAAAATGAAGCAGATTACCTTATGTTATGATGTATGTACAGATTACATATTATTCCTTAGCAGCAAGGGGAGAAGGAACTACATAAACACGTGACTGAAGTTCCTTGTCGAGCATGTAGCAGCCATATTTGTTGCCAGTGATAGCCTCGAAGTCATGGATAAGGTCGCGGGCATTCTCTTCTTCTTCTACCTGCTCGTTAACGAACCAGATGAGAGCGTTCTTAGAAGCATAGTCGTTATCCTTTGTTGCAATGCTAACGAGGTTGTTGATCATTGCTGTAACTTTTTTCTCGTGCTCAAGAGTATCCTTAAACATATCCAGTGGAGATTCCCACTTTGTCTTAACTTCAGCTATAGGAAGAAGAGTAACCTCAGCATCTCTTGAATTCATATAGTTCATGAAAATACGGGCGTGATCCTGCTCTTCCTTGAACTGGATATAGAACCAGTTAGCGATACCTTTGTAACCTTTAGCTTCTGCATCCATAGACATAGAAAGATACAGATAAGCTGACCAGAATTCAGCATTAACCTGCTGATTCATAGCTTCATGTAATTCTTTACTTAACATAATTGTTTTAATTTTTAAGTTGTTGTTATAAAAACTTATTATTATTCGATTTCTATATTCCGACACAAAAGTACAATATTATTTTATTTCTTTAGTCAATTCTCTTTACTTTTTATGCGCAAAGTTAAACAAATGTTACATC
>JAHHQW010000056.1 GCA_020026195.1 Prevotella sp. | reverse complement strand
ACAGCGGTGAAATCAAGTCATCAGGTACAGAACACATGCCTATCATCATACCTTCTCCCATCGGTCAGCAGACAGACATAACCAACTGCTACTATAACAAGGATATGTTTACAGGCAGTGCAGAATATGGTACTGGTGTTGTAACAGACGACATGAAGAATGGTGCGCTGCTCAAGTTATTGAACCGCGATCGTCAGCCCGAAGTATGGTATGCAGCAGCAGACGTAAACAACGGTATGCCAGTTCCTTTCGAAATTGCCAAATCTACTCTCTATAGCGGCGGTACCGGAACAGAAGCAGATCCTTACCTGATTTCTACACCTGCCGACTTCATTGCATTGTCAGATGCCGTTAAGGGTGGCAATAATTATGCAGGCATATTCTTCAAGATGATTAATGATATTGATATGTCATCTGTAGAGAAATTAAGTCCTATCGGTATGGCAGGTTTCCCATTCTCAGGAAACTTTGACGGTGACAGTCATGTTGTCTCAAACCTCACCGTATCAAGAAGTTCGGACATGGCGGTAGGTCTTTTCGGTCTTGTTCAGAACGGTGCCATAAAGAACGTAACAGTAAGTAACTCTAACATTACCGGTGGAGCCGGAGTAGGTGCCGTAGTAGGTATCACCGTGGGTTCGCTCGTAGACAACTGTCACGCAGGCGAAGGAACAAAGGTGAATGTTACCCAGATGTACGGTGGCGGTGTAGTAGGCGGTGCTCTCCTTGCAGAGGATGCCGTTATCAGCAACTGTACAAATATGGCAGAGGTAAAGGTAGAAATGACATCAGGTGGCGGAATCCTCGGTGTATGCGAGAATCCTACTATAGTCATGAACTGCATCAACTACGGTAACGTTACTACAGGCGTAGAATATGCAGGCGGTATCGTTGGTTACATCAGCGAGTCAGTAACCATCAGCGACTGCGCCAACGTAGGTGTTATAGAGTCATTCGGTTCAAAGGCAGGCGGTATCAGCAGTATGCCCAACGACCAGCCGGAAAAGGGTGGTATCATCATCACAATTACAGACTGCTACAACAGCGGTGAAATCAAGTCATCAGGTACAGAACACATGCCTATCATCATACCTTCGCCCATCGGTCAGCAGACAGACGTAACCAACTGCTACTATAATAAGGATATGTTTACAGGTGTTGCAGAATATGGTACTGGTGTTTCAACAGACGAAATGACTAACGGTACACTGCTTAAATTACTTAATCACGACCGTCAGCCCGAAGTATGGTATGCAGCAGGAAACGTAAACAACGGAATGCCTGTTCCTTACGAAGTAATCAATTCATCTATCGACGAATATGCTGACAACGCACAGCCCGAAGTAAGAATAGTAAACGGCAAGGCAGTGGTTGCAGAAGGTTACACAGTAACAAACGTATTCGACATGCAGGGTAAGTCTGTACGCAACGAAGGTCTGCACAAAGGTGTTTACCTCGTAATGTACTATGCTGACAACAACCGTACAAAGCCCTGTACAGTTAAGATTAATGTAAGATAATAGACTTTTAAAACCAAATCTCTATACGCTTAAAAAGCATTAGAGGAAAAGGTGCCGTGAGGCAGTTTTCTCCTAAAACAAAACCGGAACAGAATCCTCCTGTAGAGGCTCTGCTCCGGTTCTTTTATTGTCCGTCTGGCAATATTCCCGACACTATTATAAGTATCTGTATTACAGAAATAACAGTCCGTCCGGTATCTTTTAGCAAACTATCGAGAAAATCAGATTAAAAATTTATTTTAATCTTTCTGCTTCTGAATTACCAGCACCCTTACCTAAGTATTTGCTTTTACTTGTGTTGAAGCTATAGCTTACCGTTACCTCAGCCGCACGTGTGGAATTATGCTTATTCATCTTTATGGTGCGGTTATTGCTAAACACCGTAAAATAGGTCCCTGAATAGCGTGTTTTTGCCCCATTTTTCACCATTTTAGAATGTAATGCAGCACTCAGACATACCATTATTTACGATGAGGTATCGAAACCTAAATCATCATAGCTTATAGTAACAGAATAGCACATTTGTCAAGGATTTATGTAACATTACCTGTGGAAAATACGTAAAAACATAGTATATTTGCCACTAAAATAAACCAAAAGACAATATTTATCATGTTTAAAAAATCAGCAACACTCATAATAAGCAGCATGTTTCTTTCTTTCGCGGCATCGGCAGACGACCTCGGAGGCTACTATTATGGGCAGATGAAGGCACCCACAGGATGGGAATGGCAGAGCGTTGATTCGCTGGCATACAATAAAGAACAGCCGCACGCATGGTTTTTCTCATTCCCCGACACAGAGAGTGCACGAAGAGTTCTTCCGGAGAACAGCACGTACTATAAGACACTTAACGGAGAATGGATGTTCTGCTGGTCGCCGGAACCAGATAAAAGACCCGCTGAATTCTTCAAGGCAGACTATGACGTTTCGCAGTGGGACAGGGTAGAAGTGCCCATGAACTGGAACGTAGCAGGCATTCAGACCGACGGAACACTGAAATACGGTGTGCCTATCTACACCAATCAGAGAGTAATCTTCGAGCATAAGATAGAAAAAGACGACTGGAAAAAAGGAGTGATGCGTACGCCGCCTACAGACTGGGTGACATATAACCACCGCAACGAAGTAGGATCGTACCGCCGTACATTCACCGTTCCCGACAACTGGGACGGCCGCCGTATATACATCAACTTCGACGGTACAGACTCATTCTTCTATCTCTATATAAACGGCCGTTACGTAGGATTCTCAAAGAACTCGCGTAACCTCGCACAGTTCGACATCACACCCTATGTCGTAAAAGGACAGAACATCGTTGCCGCCGAAGTATACCGCAGCAGCGACGGCTCGTTCCTTGAGTCACAGGATATGTTCCGACTTCCCGGAATCTACCGCGACGTATATCTTACATCAAAGCCCGCACTTCAGATACGCGACGTCAGAGCAATCCCTGCATACAACAACAGACAGGCATCACTCGACATCACGACATATCTCAAGAACACATCGGCAAAGAAGTCGGGTGCGGGCAGCATCACCTATTCGCTCTACGCCTGCACACTCTATGGCGATGCCACCACACCCGTAAAGGGCGCACAGGTAACCGTTGCAGCACCAAAGATTAACGGCGGAGACGAAACAGAGGTAAACATCACCCTGAAAGCAGAAAATATCCGTCCGTGGAGTGCCGAACTCCCTTACAGATACGTCCTCGTAGGACAGCTTAAGGATAAGAAGAACCGCGTGATAGAGACCGTCTCGGCAAACGTAGGATTCCGCACGATAGAGATTAAAGACACCCCGGCAGAAGCTGATGAGTTCGGAAAGGCAGGACGCTACTATTATCTTAACGGACAGCCGATTAAGATGAAAGGCGTAAACCGTCACGAGACAAATCCCGAACGAGGTCACGCCATCACCCGCGAGCAGATGGAAAAGGAAGTGCTGTTAATGAAACGCGCCAACATCAATCACGTACGCAATTCACATTATCCGTGCGCTCCCTACTGGTACTACCTCTGCGATAAATACGGCATCTACCTTGAAGACGAAGCCAACGTAGAGAGTCACGAATATATGTATGGCGAGGCATCAATATCACATCCTATAGAATGGAAGAACGCCCATGTGGCACGCTGCATGGAGATGGTACACGCCACCGTAAACCACCCCTCGGTATGTATCTGGAGTCTTGGCAACGAGGCAGGTCCGGGTAATAACTTCGTGGCAGCCTACGACGCCATAAAGCAGTACGATGTCAGTCGTCCGGTACAGTACGAACGCAATAACGACATCGTGGACATGGGTTCAAACCAGTACCCGTCGATAGCATGGATTAATGGTGCAGCCACCGGAACTTACGACATAAAATACCCCTTCCACATTTCAGAGTACGCACACTCAATGGGTAATGCCTGCGGTAATCTGATTGACTACTGGAATGCCATAGAGAGCACCAACTACGTAATGGGCGGTGCAATATGGGACTGGACCGACCAGGCAGTGAACTATTACGACAAGAAGACAGGCGATAAGTTCTGGGCTTACGGAGGCGATTTCGGTGACAATCCTAACGACGGAATGTTCTGCATGAACGGTATAACACGTCCCGACCTTACACCGAAGGCACAGTATTATGAAGTAAAGAAAGTTTACCAGAACGTAGCCGTAAAGCCTGTAGACATGAAACAGGGAAAGGTTGAGATATTCAATAAGAACTATTTCACCCCATTAGCCGATTACACCATTACATGGTCACTCTATAAAGACGGCAC
Organism: Prevotella sp.; assembly: GCA_020026195.1. Classification (GTDB taxonomy): domain Bacteria; phylum Bacteroidota; class Bacteroidia; order Bacteroidales; family Bacteroidaceae; genus Prevotella. Next base: position 9,576 of record JAHHQW010000056.1, on the reverse strand, counting down.
ATGTGTTCTCAAAGACCAGCCCCTGCAAGGTCCGAGAATGTTACTTCGTCCGCGCCAGAGTCTTGTCTACACCATGTCGTACGACTATTCAGAACTTGACCCTCAGAGCGAATATTTCGTAAAGGTACAGTTTGCCCTTAACAACGACAAACCCTGGGCAGAGAAGGGTTATGTACAGATGGAAGAGCAGTTGCTCGTAAAGCACGCAGAGAATATTCCGTATCTCTCGCATGTAGTTAAGAAAGAACCACTTAAGAAGACTTTGATAAACAATATCATCAACATATCAGGAGATGACTTTACGGCACAGTTTGATGCCCGTACAGGTTCGCTCTCGTCACTTACATACAGTGGTCAGCAGATACTGAAACCCGGTTACGGACCAGTGCTCGACTGTTTCCGCGCACCTGCCGACAACGACAACTGGGCAGCACAGAACTGGGCACGCACCGGACTCTATAATCTTAAGCATAAGGTAATCGACTCATCGTCTGAAGTAACACGCGACGGAGTAATTCATCTTGCCTTCACGGTAGAGAGTCAGGCTCCGTATACAGGTTTCTTGCAGCAGGCAGGAACAGTAAACCGCAAGCCCGACGGTGTATATAAATTTCAAGACCGTAAGGATGCTCCTATGGGACCAGACGGCTTTAAGTTTACTACCAATCAGATATACACCATTTATCCCGACGGCTCGATAGAACTACAGAGTGCAATAACATCCAACAACACATCAGTAGACCTCGCACGCATAGGCTACGCCTTCCAGATGCCTGCGGAATACGACAACATGCACTATTACGGTCGCGGACCTGTAAACAACTATAACGACCGCAAGGTGTCACAGAACATTGAACTCTATGCACAGAAGGTAGGCGACGAGATAATACTTCCCAAGCCACAGACCATGGGCAACCGCGAAGACGTACGCTGGATGTCACTCACTGACGCATCAGGACGCGGAGCACTCTTCATTGCCGACGGCATCATGTCGGTATCGGCACTTCCCTGGAGCGCACTCGAAATAGCAGGAGCAGCACATAGTTACCAGTTGCCTGAGAGCAAGGCAGTACACGTACATCTTGACGCAAAGGTAACAGGACTGGGCGGTAACAGCTGCGGACAGGGTGGTCCGTTAGTTCCCGATCGTGCGCGTGCCCTCGACACACGTTTCGGTTTCATAATCCGTCCGCTGAACATCGGCAGAGCCATGCCGTCGCAGATTACGGAGAGCGCAAAAGTTGTGGCATCAGGCGAGAAACCAATTATGATGTCGCGCGACCGCAACGGAAATCTTACACTCTCGTCACCATATCCCGACTGTAAGATAATGTATTCGGTAAATGGAAACCGTAAGGCTTCAGAATACAAAGAGCCTGTGGAAATGCGACGTGGCGGAACGGTCAGCACATGGTATAAGGACAGTCCTGCGCTCCGTATGTCGGCAAGTTATTCTCAGATAACCGACGTTCCATTACAGGTAGTCTACGCCTCAAGCGAAGAAACCGGTTATGGTGATGCCTCACATCTCACCGACGGTGACGTAAGTACGGTATGGCACACCATGTACAGCATCACGATGGCTAAATATCCCCACTGGATAGATTTCGATGCATCATCAGAGAAACTGATGCGAGGATTTATCTATACACACCGCATGGATAACGGCAACGGCTGGGTAAAGGACTATGAGATATATGTAAGCAACGACGGAAAGGAGTGGGGCAGTCCCATTCATCGCGGCACATTAGGCGACACCACTAATGCGCAGAAGATAATGTTCGATAAGCCCGTTAAGGCACGTTACATCCGTTTCCGTGGTCTTAACGCATATCGCGGATATGATTTCGCTACTGCTGCCGAGTTTGTATTATTAGCAGATTAGATTTATATGTTTTCAGCCGTTTGTGGCTGGAAACATACATAAAATGAATATCAGGGGATGCATCTATGTGATGCGTCCCCTCTTTTGTTTTTAAGATAAACAATCATATAAGTATTTGCAGACAGTTATACGAGGTTTTACATACAGATTATATGTATGTTTGCAAACAATTACACGTGAGAAAGAATTATGTGTTGTGACAAAATTTTATTAAGAAAAACACAGAATAAATATTGGTAAAAGTAATATAAACATACAATCTTATATAAAAGTAAATAAGAAAAGCAATTCTATATTTGGCACCATATATTTTAATACCTATCTTTGTACTATAAAACAATAAATCTAAACTGTAATATGCTGAAAAAAGGTGTTTATGAGGATATTATAAACAAGGATAAAGAAGAACAAATAAGACAGACGGAAAAGGAAGGGCTTAGGTGTAATCTTGATGAAGTAGATAATTCTGAGTTACCATCTCTTCTGGCAAATTATTATGCCAAAATTCTGAAAAACAAGTTGGAAATACTTGAAAACAATCAAGACAGAATAAATTTAGTTAATAATGTTCTCTTGCAGACAGGTGTAGGAGAAGAACTACAGATAACGAAGTCGAATGATTTGCTTGCGGAAGTAGTGAGCAATGAAGATGCACTTATACAGAAAGAAAGTAAGACTACAGTTGTAAGACCACTTACTGGTTTTAGTACAAGTAGCCTGTTTACTGGAGGTACAAGTAAGATAGGATTAGGCGAAGAAATACGACGTGAGATAGAAAGTGCGGATGAAATATACTTTATAATATCTTTTCTGCGTAATACAGGAGTAACAATATTGTACGATGATTTATATAAGTTCTGTTGCAAAGAAGGAAAGAAATTACGTATAATAACTACCACATATTGCGGAGTAACAGAGGAAAAAGCCCTGTTACGAATGTCAGAGCTTCCAAATACAGAAATTAAAATATCATATAATAGAGAAATCGAACGACTGCATGCTAAGGCATACATTTTTAAGCGTAATTCTGGTCTTAACACAGCTTATATAGGTTCGTCAAATCTGTCAAAAACAGCACATACCGATGGTTTAGAATGGAACGTGAAAGTTACAGACAGAGAAAATCCACATATTATAAAAAATGCACTTGCTAAGTTTGATGTATATTGGAACGATGCAAATTTTGAGACGTTTACTAAAGATGACTTAAAGAAGTTTAGAGAATCAAGAAAGCAGGAACTACATGTAGGTACCGGAAATATCGTTTATCATAAATACACGCTTCTTCCATATCAGAAGCAGATGCTTGATGAAGTGCGTATGCAGCGTGAAGTAAATGGTATATACCGTAACTTAGTAGTGGCTGCCACAGGAACAGGAAAAACGGTTATGTCTGCATTTGATTTTAACTCTTTTCGTTTGAAGCATCCCCGTTGTAGAATGTTGTTTACGGCGCATAGAGAAGAAATTCTGCGACAGTCACAAATAACATATCGAGGTGTCATTGAAGATTTCAACTTTGGATGTTTGTGGGTTGGTTCAAACTCTCCATCAGAAAAAAGCGATTTTGACAATCTTTTCGTGTCAATAGCCATGTTCAACTCAAAGTATGAAGAATTCTTTGCCAAATTGCCCGAAGATTTTTATGACTATATCGTAATAGATGAAGCACATCATAGTCAGGCTGACAGTTACCGTAAATTGTTAGACCATTTTAAGCCTAAAGTATTGTTAGGACTTACAGCCACACCTGAACGTATGGATGGTAAAAGTCTGTTGTCAGACTTCGATGATCGTATTAGTTCTGAAATACGACTTCCTAAAGCATTGCAGGCCGGACTTCTTACACCATTCTTGTATCTTTGTATTACTGATACTGTAGATTTAAGCGGTAATGATTTGTGGAGTGCTGGCAAATATAATGTCAGCGGATTAGATAATGTGCTTTGCGATAATATGCGTGTGTGTAACATTTTGAAAGCATTAAATATATATGCTAAAGATGAGTGTAAGGCATTGTGTTTCTGTGTTACTAAGCATCATGCTGATTACATGGCTGAACGTTTCAGAACATACGGTAAAAAGGCTGCGAGCCTTACATCAGATACATCTTCGGAAGATCGTGCAAATATGACTAAAGCACTACGTAAAGGAGATATAAATTTCCTTTTTGTTGTAGATATATTTAATGAAGGTGTTGATATTCCTGAAGTTGATACTGTTTTGTTCCTACGTCCCACAGAAAGTCTTACGATATTTTTACAGCAGTTGGGACGAGGTCTGCGACTTTCGCCAGGTAAAGAAATCCTTACAGTACTCGATTTTGTGGCACAAGCTAATAAAAAATATGACTTCACCAGTCGTTTTCGCGCTCTTACGTTACATCCAGATAAAGATATGAAGAAGCAGGTGAAAGAAGGTTTTACGACACTGCCGTTTGGATGTAACATTGTTATGGAGAAAAAAGCAAGACAGTATATTTTAGATAACATACAGAATGCAATATATAATAAGAGCAGACTTATAAAAGAAATAAATGCATACGGAGAAATACCTACTATAAGTAAATTTATACGAAGTAATGGACAGGATATCCGTTTGCTTTACAAGAAAGGCCATTGTTGGACTGAATTACTTAGAGAAGCAGGCAGACTGCATTTTGAAGATGACGATATAACAGATATGTTAGTAAAAGGTATGCATAATCTTATTCATTATAATACCCCTAAGTTCATTCGTTTTTTAAAAGGTTTTGCAACAGGCTGTAATGAATATAAGACAAAGGCTTATCATACATATGCATTAATGCTTTATTATGACTTGTTTCAGATGAAATGTCAGAAACTTGGAGTAGATAATATTTATGAAGCACTTGACTGGCTGCACGGTAAAAATTATACTGTATTTATGAAAGAGATTGGTGAGATAGCAGACTATCTGTTGTCTACCAATAGAATAGATACAAAGATTTTAGATGCTGATGTATTTGAATACCTTGAATTGTATGGATGTTATACACGTGAAGAAATTTTTACACTTGTAGGACGACAGACTGAAGATGTCCAGATGAAAGGTATTGCAGCAGGAGTTTTCAATTTACCAGAACATAATGCGGTATTGCTATTCGTAACACTTAACAAGTCAGAGAAAGACTTTTCACCGTCAACGCTTTATAATGATTATGTAATAAATGAAAACTATTTCCATTGGCAGTCTCAGAATACTGATGCACACAATAATGATGGTGGCAAGAGATACATTCAGCAGTTGAAAAATGGTACAAAGATAATCCTTTTTGTTCGTGAAGAGAAAACTGATGGTTACGGCATAACCTGTCCATATCACTGTTTCGGGTATGTTAAATATGTAGAGTCTTCTGGCGATAAACCAATGAACGTAAAATGGGAACTTAATGAACCTGCCATGCCGCAGTATCTGAATGTGATTTAATATAGAAATATATTTATTAAAATATTTTTTCAACTGCTTTTAAGAAATAATGAGAGGCTAAAGTGAAGTAAGAACTATGTAAAACAGTAATATTAACATGTCTTACATAGTTCTTTAATTAAATATTAATTATCAGTTTTGTTTGCATTTGCATTTGGTAAAAACCTATTGTCTTCCTTTATAAGTTTGAAGAACGGAAAATCTTTTATGCCTTCTACTTCGGAACCTATCTTACAAATACTTTCAAAAATCTGTGCTTTATTAATATAGTTAATATATTGGTCTGTATTAGGATTGTTTACTCCAAATATACTTGCTATTTCTGATTTGCTAATTGAGTTTACATGATGAATAATCCAGCTTAAGATATATTGAGAATAATCTTCATTTTGTGTTTTAAAATCATCTATATTCTGTGTTGATAGAATCATTCCTACGCCAAACATACGCCCTTCACTGATTATATGACGTAATGACATAAAGTCTTTTTTCATGAATTGATGAGCTTCATCTACCATGATCATAGCTCTTAATTCACGAAAACCATTTTCTTGACTACTTCCTCCAAGCTGACGCATTTCAGAATAAAATAAATCTAGTATTAATGAGACAATTACTTTTTTTGTGTCGTCAGGATACATTGTTAGGTCGATAACACGTACTTTGTTAAGCCATTCGAATAATGATACACAACAGTTATTATCTTTTGTAAATATTGTATAGTCACGTAGTTTATCAAACAATGCATAAACTTTGTCATTATTATTATCCAACGTGAAGAATTTTTTAATGACATCGTTGATTGTCGGAGCAGGCTTGTTCCAAGTGTCTGGATTTTCCGTTATACCTGCATCTTCATATGTTTCAATAATTATTTGTTTAATGGTACTTTGTTGTTTTAACCCTAATCCATATGCTTTTGCAAATGAATCACTAATATTATCAGCTGTGATAGCTGGAAGGTTTATACCTTCGTCATCTTTATTGATGATTAGTTTAAGAGGGTTAAAAGGGAATTTAAATTTGTATGCTTTGCCTCCCACCGTATCAAGGAACTCTTCATCTTTATAGTCTCCTTTATAATCAAATACTAGTATACCAATAGGTTTATGACCTATGTTGTGTTTAGATTCTTTAGAAAACTGTGCAATGAGAGATCGGGCGAATTGTGTTTTACCAGTGCCCATTGTTCCTATTATACCCATGTTGGGATGTGAGACAATTCGTGTGTTATTGGGTTCAAAGGTAATTTCACGATTGCTTGTAGGTGTATGTCCAACAATAATCTTAATACTTTCATTGTGTTTATTATCATTTTGTTTATTGTAATCATGATTTTCTGCAACAAATGCATTGTCATTTTGTGATACTATATTTGTAGGGATAATATAAGTTTGATTGGAATCAGAATCTTCTGTATGATCATCATCAGCTAAATCTGTTGACAAAACAATTGTTTTTTTGTTTTCTTGTTTGGCAATATTTTCAGGATTATTTAATAAATCTATAGTTTTATCGTCTACTGTGATAGGTGTGTTTGTTAAAAAATCCAAATGATTGCTTTCTGGTTCTGCAACAAACTTGAAACATTCTGTTTCGGGGAAATGTATTTCACATATAGGAATGTTGTCAATTGTTGAGGTCTTTATGCTATAATTAGTTTGGCCATGGAAAGAAACTGTTGCAGCACATCCCATTTCTTTAATCGGTAAAGTGTCTTTTATTTCGTAATCAAGATTTAGTATCTTAAATCTGTTCTTTTCTATTTCTTCATAGTCTACATTATTAAGAAGCGAGTTTGCATTCAATTTCTCGGCATTTGAAAGGAACTGTGCAGCAAAGAATGTACGATATATATTTTTTGTGAAATAACTTTCTCCAAATAAATGTTCCTTAAATTGTATATATGTCTGACTAACCTGTTTGCGAGCTTTTCCTGACATTGAAGTATTATGTGATAGTTTAACTTCTACGGGATAGTAATAAAACTTCAGGTTGTTGTGATCTGAAGAATCAAGACCTATCATCAGAAGGTCGTCTGACATGGCGCCTTTAATGCCAAGAGATTTTTTTGTGAAGATATATTCCTGAGGAAGTCCGATAGAGCCTGTAACACGTAAAATTTCTTCTAATGAAATAGGTATCCATATAACGTCCTTTATCCTTTTCATGAATTTTAGCATTGCGATGCATGATGCTACAATACTCATCTTTTCACGTATTTTTACCTCAGTTTTGTTTACTATACTTAACATCCAACTGCCATTTAAGCAGTTGAAATAATTCATCATAGTTTTGTTGAAATGTTTAAAATTATATTCGGATAAAGCAAATTTTTCATATGGTTTTCTGAGCATATTCACATATTGATCAATATGCTTTGTCACTGTTATACTATCGTATTTTGCATTAATCGAATACTGATCGGTATAATGAACAATATAAAGGTCTTGCTTATAGAAGAAATTTATATCAACTTCGGGATTTATGAATGTAACCCAGTTCGCATTTTCGTATATTGAATTAAGTAAAGATGAGTTCTCAAACTTATAACGTTTAGCAACACATGTGTTATTTCTAAAAACACTACTTCCTTCATTCTCTTCGTTTGCATATAGGGTATTCATTGCAACAGCAATAGGATATATGTATCCGTGTTCTCCTGAAAGCCCCTTCGTGCCAAATCCAATAATATATACATTATCCTTATTTGTGGTTGATGGTATTGAAATTAATCCATTCATTGATAGTTCAATTCTGGATTCTTCTGTCATCGGTTTACAGAATTTTGTACCAGTATCCATTTGATAAAATGCAATATGAGAATAACCGATACAATGTTCATCGTTTGTTAGACAATGTTTATAAAAAGTTGTACGTGTAAATAATTGATGTATTATATCATGACTTGTGTAGTCTCCTTTGGACTCTAGTTTTATATTTAGAGCCTCAAGTTCTCGAGTAATTGCTTCTAATGAGTCTAAACGGTTTAATTTTTCGAAAAATGTTTCTTTACCAATGTTGTCAACATATTCGTGAATTTCTATTTTTTGAACTCCAGATTTATACTGCTTCTTGATGAATTCTACAATTCCTTTTATGACATTGGTATCGTCGAGAATACCAATAATACTAATTATAATTGGACAGTTATTGTCAGGAAATAGATATTTAAAATTCTGTATAAAAGAATACATTTTAGATTCAACCATTTTAGACGTTATGTCATTTGCTCTTTCCTGAGGCTTGTTGTTTACATTTTCATAACATATCCAATTATTTAATTTTGAAATATCTTTGTCAGTATAAGGGCGCATTGGTCTACTGTTAAAATACAAATAAGGGATAAGGTAGAATGGATTTAATAACTTATTTGCTAAAGCTGATTCTTCTATTTTATCGTATTGTCTGTTGTATTCAAGTGTATATGCTACAATCAATGGATGGAAAGGAGACAAGTATATCTTGTCATCGTGTAAAACGACACCTAATTTTGTTATATTATATTCTTCTTTCCTTAAACTTCTATTTGATTGGATGTTGTCAATTGCTTCTTTTACTGTTATGCAATATTCACTATAGAGTTCTTTCAATTTATCGTCAAGTACAAACAAAGAAGGAACTGTGTTTTTTTCTTTAAAATAATGATAAATCTTTCTTAATGATAGATTTACCTTAGTAGGTAATTCTAATTGTTGGGTATCCAATTGTAATTCACCTGTTAGTTCATTATATGTTGTCTTGATGAAATTAGCTTCTTTTTCGATAAATGTGTGTTCCCATTCTAAGTATCTTCTCCAAAAAGATAAAATACTTCTTTCTGTTTCTCCATCTGTTATTTTCCAAAATGGACTACATTCATTTTTTACTCCATTAAATGTTTTTGTTCCGATAGGATAATCGTCGGGGCCGAGAGGAGGATATATACCACCAGCATATAACTTTAATGTGAATTTAACTTCTTTATCTTCAAAAATAACAGAAAAATTTATTTTGTCATTATCGTCTTCTGGTATGACAGGTATTTGAAGTTGGTATTTGTCATCCCATTCGATTTTGTTATCAAATGGCAGTTCTTTGATTACATCTCCATCTCCAAAAGTTAAGGAATCTACCTCTTCAGGAACTGTAACAGAAATTTCTCCCTTTTTATTAATGCTAAACAAACCTTCTATATTTTTAAAAAAGCTTTCTTTGCATTTGATTTTCATAATAAAAAAATCATGATGATTGTCATTAAC
>JAHHQW010000055.1 GCA_020026195.1 Prevotella sp. | reverse complement strand
TCCAACCTTTGTTAACCTTAAATCTAATACTATGAAAAACACGATGCAAAGGTACTGCTTTTTTTGATACTGCCAAATTCCGTGCCAAAAAATTATTGAGAAAATATACTTTTTAAACAAATTTAATGCCAAAGTAGTGTTTTTATGTGGATAAAGTGTGTTTTTATGTCTTGATTCATAGTTTTTGTCCTCTCATAAATTACAAAACATATAGAAATAAAAATAGCAGGGGCATTAAACTCCTGCTATTTATTTTTTTGATTTGCTAAAAATAATCTATAATTAATTGTTCTTAGCAGCCTTTTTTGCCTTATTGAAATATTCTTCGGCCTTAGTTGCGTCTGCTGTTGTTCCTATTCCGTCTCTGTAACATTTACCAAGAACATAATATACTTCGGTACATCCGCTTTCGTCGGCTCTTTTGTACCATTGAAAAGCCTCAGATGCGTCAGCCTTTAAACCAAGTCCGTCAGAGTAGATGTCACCTACGATTTTCATTGCCTTTCCGTTGCCCTTTATTATAAGAGGTTTAAGATAACTTATCAGTTTGTATCCGTCAGCAAATTTAAAAGTACCATCAGAATAATACTTTATAAGTAATGAAACTGCATCCATGCTTCCTCTTGCAGAAGCCTGTTCAAGCCAGAACTTACCTTCTTCGTTACATCCAGGGACCTGTATACAGCATCGTCCGGCATTATACATGGCATTCACATCTCCTGTTTTAGCAACAGAACTATACCATACGGCAGCCTGAGATAAATTTTTACCCTTTACATCACCTTTCTCATATAGTTCTGCAAGCTGAAGCATAGCTTCCGTGTTTTCATCTTCGGCAGCTATGTTAAGCCATTTGAATCTTTCATCTTTATTCTTGTTGGTTCCAGAACCGTCCCTGTAGCAGTTTGCCAGCATCAGCATAGCCCCTGTATGACCGTCTTCTGCTGCTTTCTTGAAACAGCTGAAAGCCTTTGGGTAATCCTTTTTCCTTATTTTCCCGGCATAATACATCAGTCCCTTTCGATACACCGCCTCCGTATAACCTGCTTCGGCAGCTTTGTCAGTCCAGTTGGCACCCTCCTGTATGTTCTTCGCTACGCCATCGCCTTTAAACAGACACTTACCATAGTTGTACATGGCTTCGGTATTACCTTTCTCTGCTGCCGACATATACCATGTCACGGCTTCTGCAATGTTTTTGTTTATACCGTTACCGTAATAAAGACAGTTTGCCAGACCATTAAATGCAGCCGCACTTCCGCCGTAAGTTCCTTCTGTGTAAAGACGTACCGCCTCTGTATAATTCTGCTGTGTACCCTTGCCATAATAATAGCAGTCTCCCAGTGCTGCATAACCGTCGCTTACCTTATTGTCGGCAGATGATTTGAAAAAAGCAAATGCCTTTTTGTAATTGCGAGCTGTGCCCCTGCCGTTATAGAGATAATATCCGGCCTTGTACATTGCAGGCACATATCCGGCTTCGGCCGACTTTATGAACCATTTGGCAGCTTCTGAATTATTTTTCCTTGTTCCTTTCTCATAACAAGAAGCAAGCATATACATACCTTTTGCACTACCTTTTTCGGCAGATGCTAAAAACATCTTCTTAGCTTCAGAAACAGATGCTGTTTTGCCTGTTCCGTTGAGATACATGTTACCTATCTCGCAGATGGCATCGGCAGAGCCTGCTGCGACAGCCTTATCTAACCATTCCTTAGCAACTGTATAGTCTTTCTCTACGCCATATCCGTCGATATAACACTGAGCCAGGCGTATCATACCTTCTGTACTACCTTTCTTAGCAGCTTTTTTGTACCACTTTATGGTTTTCTTTGCATCAACGTAAATGCCTGTACCGTTCTTATGGCACAGACCCATCATCAGCATGGCGTTGCAGTTATTGCCTTTTGCTGCCTTGTCAAACCATTCTACGGCTTTCTTCTGGTCCTGTTTAGTTCCAAGACCATTCATGTAGCACGTTGCAAGTTCGTACATCGCATCGGTATTTCCGCTTTCAGCCTTGTTTTTTAGTTCGTCAGAATAAGTCTGTCCCATTGCAGATAATGAAAGGACGAGAACTGCTGCCGATATAATAAATCTTTTCATTATTGTTTCTTAATTTGGAGATGTGTATTTATGCATACAAAGGTAATGATTTTATGCATAAATAAGGACATAAGGTATATAAAATATAAATGCCGCCTACCTCTTAATTAATAAAAGGTAAGCGGTACTGGACATATAGTATGTTGTATTAAATGTCTATTTCCTGACCATCGTAGGCAAGTTCGATGTCGTGTGGCAGCATTTTGTTTACTTCCTCATGCAGACCTATGTGATGGCATGTATGAATAAGGTAACTGTGCTGTGCACCTATGCGTCGTATGAACTCAACAGCCTGTGCAACTGACTGATGAGAATGGTGTTCAGGAGAAAATCGCAGGGCATTTACCACAAGAGTCTTTATTCCCATAAGATGTTTCACTGCTTCCTCATCTATTGTTCGCATGTCGGTGATGTATGCGAAATCTTTCCCGAAACGGAAACCGAAGATTGGAAGTTTGTCGTGGTAAACCACAATAGGCATTACAGAAACATCTCCTATCATAAACTCCCTGTAAGGTTCTACTGCATGAAAATCAATCTTAGGAACACCAGGATAAAGATGTTCTGCAAAGAAATAGGGGACAGAATGGTGAAGTCCCTCGATTGTACCCTTATTAGAATATACGTTTATGTCGCCAAATTTTGCAAAAGGACGCAGATCGTCAAGTCCTGTGACATGATCGTAATGAATATGTGTAAGCAGCACCGCATCAATCTTCTTAAACTCACGGTGAATTATCTGCTGTCTGAAGTCTGGACCGCAGTCTATAAGAATTCTCGTATTCTCTGTTTCAAGAAGAGCCGAACATCTTGTACGGTTATCTTTTGGGTCTTTGCTTTCGCACACCCTGCAGTGGCATCCTATCGTTGGAACGCCTGTTGATGTTCCTGTGCCCAAAAAAGTAAAATGCATCTCTCTTAAATAATATTTACTTCTGGTTTAATGTCTATTCCGAACGTCTTTCTGACGTCGTTACGTATAGTCTCGCATAAGTTAAGAATCTCGCTGCCCGTTGCGCCGCCCGTATTAATGAGAACGAGAGCCTGTTTTGCATGAACACCGGCATGTCCTATTGTTCTGCCTTTCCATCCCAGTGTGTCAATCATCCATCCGGCAGGAATCTTAATGTGATTCTCGTCAAGAATATAATGAGGCATATTGGGATAATGTGCTGCAAGTTCCTCAAACTTATTTTTATCCACAATCGGATTTACAAAGAAACTGCCGGCATTCCCGGTTATTTCAGGGTCGGGCAGTTTAGAACGACGAATCTCTATAATTGTGTCACGCAGCTGTTGTGCCGTAGGGTTGGTGATGCCTTTAGATTCGAGAAATAAGTTTACGTTGCCGTAGTCGGTATGTGGCGTGAATACCTTTGACAGACGGTAGGTAACAAATGTAATTATGTATTTATTTTTCCACTCGTCCTTAAACTTACTGTATCGGTAAGCATATCCGCAGTCTTCGTTACTGAAAGTAACTTTTCGACCTGTTTCCACTTCTATTGCCTCGGCCTTATACATAAAATCCTTTAGTTCAGCACCATAGGCACCTATGTTCTGTACAGCGCTTGCACCTACTTCACCCGGAATGAGTGAAAGATTCTCCATGCCATGCCATCCGTTTTTGACACAAAGGGCAACGATGTCGTCAAAAGTCTCTCCGCTGCCTACACGCAGAAGTATGTCATCACCTTTGATGTCTGCCTCATAACCCTTTATTGCAGAGTGGATAACTGTATGAGGATAATCGGCTGTTAGCAGAAGATTGCTGCCTCCGCCAAGAATCAGCAGTGGAAAGTCTTCGGCACCGAGAGATTTCAGCATAAGCTGCAATTCTTCTTCGCTGTCAAATTCAATGAAACGTCTGCACGACGCATTAATTCCGAATGTGTTATGTCCGGAAAGATTATAGTTAAAGTGTTCTGTCATCTAAATAGAAAGTTGGGTGAGTTTCCAATGTTCGCCGATACGCTTGAAGTCAAGTCGGGTTTCGAAACCATTTGAAATACCTTTCAATACAAATATCTTCTCTTTGCCGCGTCCGTAGACCTGACCATATATGATGTTATATATAGTTTCTGTCGGAAGGTCCTCCGGAGCATATTCCGACCAGTGTTCAGGAGGGAACGTCGTTGTAATAGTTTCTCCGAAGTCATCGTTAGGATCAGGTCCTACAAAGACAATGGGATTAGAAAGACTCTCATTCTGAAATTCCTTGTTTGTTACAAATTTGCCATAGAACTTCAAGAACGAAGCATTGGCACTTCTTTCAAGTGATATGTACTTTATTGAACGCAGTTTCCAAACACCATCGTTGCGGTCAAAGAGATACTGTTTTACACTGTCGTGTGGAAGATAAATCTTTTCCAGTGTTACATTATCTACGTCTGTGTCCTTGACAATTTCCATCTGACTTTCGTTGTCAAATATAAGCGAGTAGAATCCCTGGTGCATGAAGAAATGTTCCATCTTCCATTTTTCCTTGCGGATGGTGTCTTTAGGAACGTCCTCGTTATATACTACAAGCGGAAAACTGATACGGCTGAGCTGCAGTTTCTTATTAGCTGCAAAGTTAAATATAAAGTCGTCGAACAATTCGTCGGCTGCTTTGGGCATAGGTGTTTCAGAAATTATCTGTTCCATGGTATCAATTGCAGTGACGACAGTATCTTGTACAACAGAATCGATAACGGTTTCGTCATATGTGGGAGCAGATTCTTTCTTGCCCGAACAACCTGATGCAACATAAAGGATTAACATCAGTATAAAAAATGCGGGAGCACATCTTTTCATAAAATACCCTCTTTATATTTATTAACATGCAGTAAGCCTGCATTAAAATTTAGGCAAATGTACAACTTTATTTTTATTCTTTCGCTATGTTACGATAAAAATACTACCTTTGCATCAAAATTGACGAGATATGATACTTGACAAGATAGAACAGTTGCTCGAAGAAGTGAAAAATCTCAAGGCTTCTAATGCTGAAGAGATTGAAGCACTCCGTTTGAAATACTTAAGTAAAAAAGGAGAGATTACGGCTCTCATGGCTGAATTCAGAAACGTTCCTGCAGATCAGAAAAAGACTGTAGGTATGAAGATTAACGAACTGAAGACTATAGCCACAGATAAGATTAATGCACTGAAAGAAGAATTCGCTTCATCTGGCGAAGAATTTGCAGACGTAGACCTTACACGTACTGCTTATCCCGTGGATCTCGGAACACGTCATCCGCTGACAATGGTTAAGAACGAGATTGTAGACATCTTCGGACGTATGGGCTTTACACTTGCTGATGGTCCTGAAGTAGAAGACGACCTCCACGTATTTACAAAGATGAACTTTGCAGCTGATCATCCGGCACGCGATATGCAGGATACATTCTTCGTTGAGACTAATCCCAACGACGTTACAAAGAATATCCTTCTCAGAACACATACAAGTTCTATTCAGGCACGTGTTATGGAACACGGACAGCCTCCTATCCGCATTATATGCCCGGGACGTGTATATCGTAACGAAGCCGTATCGGCACGTGCTCACTGCTTCTTCCATCAGTTGGAAGGACTCTATATCGACAAGAACGTATCGTTCACCGATCTTAAGCAGGTAATGCTTACATTTGCTCGTGAGATGTTCGGTCCTGATACAAAGATTCGTCTCCGTCCCAGTTACTTCCCGTTCACTGAACCCAGTGCCGAGATGGATATTTCTTGTCACATCTGTGGTGGCGTAGGCTGCGGTTTCTGCAAGCATACAGGATGGGTTGAGATTCTTGGCTGCGGTATGGTAGATCCGAACGTTCTTGAAGAATGCGGCATAGACAGCAGCGTATACAGTGGTTATGCTTTCGGTATGGGTATCGAACGTATTACAAACCTGAAGTATCAGGTTGCCGACCTTCGTATGTTCTCAGAGAACGATACACGTTTCCTTGAGGAATTCGAATCAGCAAATTAATATTTTAAATCAGAGATATTTAGTGAAAGGCATTTGTCCTGTTAAGAGAGGACATTGTCTTTCACTTTTTTATTTTATGCATCTGTTACGGCAGGCATAATGTTTTTAAGATAACGAGGTTTTATGGAGAAATTATTTACACGCAATTACATGTTTGTGGTTTTTGCGAATTTTCTTATTGCTTACGGATTCTGGCTTCTTATACCAGTCCTTCCGTTTTACCTCAAGGAAAACTACGGATGTGAAGAAGTAGTACTTGGATTTATTCTGAGCTGTTACACTGTGAGCGAGTTCTGTGTACGTCCTTTCTCAGGTTATCTCATGGACTCGTTTCCGCGTAAACCAATCTTCATACTCTGTTATTTCATCTGTTCGTGCATATTCCTGGGGTATATCCTTGCCGGAACACTTACGATGTTCATAATACTGCGCACACTTCATGGTGTGTTCTTCGGCGGAGTAAGTGTCGGAAGCAATACTCTTGTGGTAGATGTCATGCCCAGTTCGCGTCGTGGTGAAGGACTTGGTTATTACGGACTTACAAATAACTTTGCAATGGCACTCGGTCCGATGACAGGATTGTTCATTTACGGCCACTGGGGATATCAGATGGTCTTTGTGGCCGGACTCATATCATGTATAATAGGTATGACGTTCGGTTCTTTAGTTAAGACTAAAGTCCGTCCGCCCGTAAAGCGTCCGCCTGTGTCATTAGACAGATTTATACTTATAAAAGGACTTCCCGTGAGTCTTTCGCTCCTCTGTCTTTCTATTCCGTACGGAGCAACAACTAACTATGTGGCAATGTATGCACAGGAGATAGGCATCACCGCTCCAGCAGGGTACTTCTTTACATTCTCGGCTGTTGGTATGGGTATATCACGAATATTTGCAGGAAAGAAAGTAGATAAGGGATATGTTACGCGCTGCATAAAGGCTGGCTGTTATCCTGTTGTGCTGGCTTTCACCATGTTAGGACTGTGTAATTTCATAGTTCCCATAAGCGAAATACTCAGCAATGCAGTATATCTTGCAACCGCGTTCATATTTGGTTTCGGTTTCGGAATAATATTCCCTGCAATGAATTCGCTTTATATAAATCTTGCACCAAAGACTCGTCGTGCCACTGCCACAAGCACATATCTCACGGCATGGGACGTGGGACTTGGTATCGGTATAGCCACTGGCGGACTGATAGCACATGCCTTTTCTTTCTACATGGTGTATATCTTTGGAGCAGTGCTGTGCGTATTCTCGCTTATATTCTTTACCGTATATGTTACGCCGCACTATGAACGTAATAAGGTTCAGAATAACTGATGAGCATGCAAATACCTCTTATAATCAGTGTGATTATTGGAAAATAAGAAATAATAAATCGTTTTTAAATGTAAATATATAATAAAGTTGTAAGTTTCGCATATAAATATATTTTAATATTGTAATTTTGCAACTTGCATTATAATGGAAAAAGTAAAAACAATTATATTTCTGATTGTTGCCGCCTTCATGTTTATTGTGGCTGGTAACGGAATGCCGCTCCGCAAGTTTACTGCGAAGGTTGTTTCAGACAGCACATCGTTGTCTGATAACGTTGCGGATACGTTAGATTCCATAAAACTTGATTCGGCAGAAATGGAAGTCTACCGCCATAACAAGGCTGTAGACGATTCGTTGTATCAGGACAGTATTAATAGGAAAAAATCGGGTGGTGTAAACTCTCCGATATCGTATGTTGCCAAGGACTCTCTTGTGTATGACGCCAAGACAAAGCGAGTACATCTTTATGGTGATTCGAATGTCAAGTACGAGAACATGGATCTTACAAGTGACCGTATAGACGTTTCACTCGACAGCAGTCTTGTTCATGCCACAGGTACTAAGGGCGAGGATGATGAAATCAAAGGCAGTCCTGTATTTAAGATGGGACGCGATACATACGAAAGTGATACAATATCGTTTAACTTCAAGTCAAGGCGTGGTCTCATAAACAATGTTTATACCGAGCAGCAGGAAGGATTCCTGCGAAGCGAGCGTTCTAAGCGTGACTCTTTAGGAAATCTTTATCTTGAACATGGTCGATATACTACCTGCGATAAAGAACATCCCGACTTTTATATTGCACTTTCACGAGCTAAAGTTCGTCCTGGAAAGGATGTTGTGTTCGGTCCGGCATATCTTGTAGTAGCCGACGTACCTCTTCCTCTTGCTGTTCCTTATGGATTCTTCCCATTCTCTAAGTCATACTCAAGCGGATTCATAATGCCGAGTTATGGTGACGAACAGCGCCGAGGATTCTATCTCCGTAACGGTGGTTATTATTTTGCAATAAGTGATAAGATAGACCTTAAGCTCTTAGGAGAAATTTATACTAAGGGTTCGTGGGGTATATCGGCAGCAAGTAATTACAATAAGCGTTATAAATATAGCGGTACGTTCTACATGAACTACCAGGATACAAAGGATGGAGAAAAGGGAATGCCCGACTATGCACGAACACAGAGTTTCAAGATTCAGTGGTCGCATCGTCAGGATCCGAAGTCAAATCCTTACAGCCAGCTGTCTGCAAGTGTAAACTTTGCAACATCGAGCTTTGAACGTAACAACCTTACCAGTATGTACAACCCTCAGTCACTTACACAGAGTACCCGTACATCATCAGTAAACTGGAGCACTACGTTCTCAAGCATAGGTATGACGATTAACAGTACCGCAAACTTGTCGCAGAACATGAACGACTCGTCTATTGCCGTTACACTTCCCGATATCAATATCTCGATAGCACGCTTCTATCCCTTTAAGCGTAAGAAGATGGCAGGTAAAGAACGCTGGTACGAAAAGATTTCGCTCAGCTATACCGGTCAGCTGTCTAACTCTATTAATACTAAAGAAGACCTCATTGCACATTCAGATCTTATAAAGGACTGGCGCAATGGTATGAAGCATAACATTCCTATCAGCGGAAACTTTATGCTGTTCAATTACCTTAATATCAACCCGTCGTTCAGTTTCACTGACCGTATGTACACTAATAAGGTAACAAAATCGTGGGATAATACTCATCAGACTGAAGTCTGTGATACTACTTATGGATTCCATAACGTTTACGACTGGCGTTTCTCTGTAAGTGCGTCTACAAAACTTTATGGATTCTATATACCATCAAAGAAAATATTTGGCGATAAGATACAGGCTATACGTCACGTACTTACACCTAAAATCAGTTATAGCTATGCTCCAGACTTTGGTTCTTCACGTTATGGCTACTATTCTTCATATCAGAAGACTGACAGAGACGGTAACGTATCGCTCGTAGAATATTCTCCTTATCAGAATGCATTATTTGGTGTTCCTGGAAGAGGAAAGACAGGTAACATCTCATGGGATATTTCTAACAATATCGAAATGAAGGTAAAGTCGGATAAGGATTCTACAGGTGTAAGAAAGATAAGTATCATTGATGAACTGGGATTCTCTATGTCGTATAACACGGCTGCAAAGGAACGTCCTCTCAGTGACCTTGATATGCGTATCCGACTGAAATGGTGGAAGAACTACACCTTTAACCTGAATGCACGTTTTGCATCTTACGCTTATGATCTTGATGAAAACGGACATCCGTACGTTGGTACTCACACCGAGTGGGGAAGAGGAAGGTTTGGTCGTTTCCAGGGAATGTCACAGAACTTTTCGTTCACGCTTACTCCAGAGAAACTGCACAAACTCTTTAACGGAGGTGATGATGATGACAGGGATAAACAAAGTCGTGAAGATTATGACGATTATGACGAAATGGATACCGACATAGAGTCTAACGTTGATGACGTGATGGTAAAAGGTCAGAGCGGTGCACGACGTAACAAGAGCAGCAAGGCTAAGACCGATGATGACGGATATATGCTTTACAAGATGCCGTGGTCGCTTACTATAGGTTATGGTATCACGATGCGTGAGAATACTCAGGGTAGGTTTAACAAGAAGAGCATGCGTTATCCTTATAAGTTCTCGCAGAATCTTAACTTCAGCGGAAATATCTCGCTGAGTGAAGGATGGAACATCAGTTTCTCTTCTGGTTACGACTTCGATACAAAGGAGATTTCTATGACAACGGCTAACATTCAGCGTGACCTTCACTGTTTCAGCATGTCATGTTCGGTAGTGCTTGCACCTTATACATCTTATAACTTCTCGTTCAGATGTAATGCATCTACACTTGCCGATGCACTTAAATACGATAAGCGAAGCGGCTACACCAATGCCGTGGAATGGTATTAGAATATAACCAGAACAGAAATAAAGTAACCGCTGCAACTAAATTAATAATGTTGCAGCGGTTATTTCTTTATAATGGTATATAAAGTTATCAGTCGTTGTTTACGGTACAGTCAAGTCCTTCTGTATTTTTAATAAATGTAACAAGGCGACGATTTATTGCTACCGTCTTTTCCAGACTGTGAAGAGTAATCTGTTTGCCTGTCTTTGAATCACGTATAGAGAAATACAACTGGGTATTTCCAGGATTTTCGTTTACAATCTCATACAGCTCCTGTACTGTGGTCTCCTCAATATTATTAGAAATAAACGATATAGTGAGTCGCTTTACATTATCCTTTACCGTCTGTAAATATTTTATGTCGCTAACATTGACGTTAATGAAACGACTTGTAGGAAATCTCTTCGAACATTTAGCCTTTACGAACACACAGCATCCCTCGCGCAGCATTCCGCTCCAGCGACCCCATTCCTCACCAAAGAAAGGTATTTCGCCATTACCAGAGAAATCCTCTATCGTTACAAATCCGCAAGGCTTGCCATCCTTTGTGAACTTAGACACGGTCTTTGTGACAATACCGCCCAAAGTTATTTCTTCTCTGTTAAGAAGAGGTTCGAGATCAGCCAGCTCCATACATTTTGTATTGCACAGATTATTGAGGACAACTGAGAATTCATCAAGCGGATGAGCTGACAGATAGATACCCACCAGTTCACGTTCTTTGTTAAGTTTCTCTATGTCGCTCCATCTTTCAGCATCAGGAGCAGCAGGATGCTCAATCTCAACGTCTTCGAAAGTTCCGAAAAGAGAATTCTGGGCAGAAGCCTTTTCCGTCTGATATGTCAGACCATATCTTAGAAGAACTTCAATAAATGTGTCACCCTTGCTGTTCTGTGCAAAGTATTGTTCACGTTGCAGACCGAATCCGTCGAGACCGCCGCTGTAGGCAAGACTCTCCAAAACCCTTCGGTTACAAGAACTGAGGTTTACACGTTCCATAAAGTTATATATATTCTTGTACGGACCGTTAGCTTCACGTTCTGTTATTATAGATTCGGCAGCACCGCCACCAATACCCTTTACGGCAGCAAGACCGAAACGTATCGCACCTTTCTTATTAACACTGAACTTCTGGCGACTTTCGTTCACATCAGGACTCAGAGTCTCTATACCCATTGACTTACACTCATCCATCAGTTTCGTGATTTCGGTAATATCGTCAAGGTTACGGCTCATTACCGCTGCCATGTATTCTGCTGGGAAATTAGCCTTGCAGTAAGCAGTCTGGTAAGCCACCCATGAGTAACAGGTAGCATGACTCTTGTTGAAAGCATAAGAAGCAAATTTCTTCCAGTCTTCCCAAATCTTATGTAATGTCTTCTTGTCGTGTCCGTTCTTTACGCCACCTTCATAGAACAGTCCTTCCAGGTGGTTCATCTTATCAATCTGTTTCTTACCCATCGCCTTACGCAGAGTATCACTCTGACCACGAGTGAATCCTGCTAACTGGCGTGAGAGAAGCATCACCTGCTCCTGGTAAACAGTAATTCCGTAAGTATCCTTCAGATATTTCTCCATGCACGGAATATCATATTCAATTTTTGAAGGATCTTTCTTACGTGCGATGAAGTCGGGGATATAATCCATAGGTCCCGGACGATAGAGGGCGTTCATGGCTATAAGGTCCTCGAATACCGTAGGCTGAAGTTCACGAAGATATTTCTGCATACCGGCAGATTCAAACTGGAACGTACCGATAGTTCTGCCTTCCTGATACAACTTATATGTTAAAGGATCGTCGATAGGAATATGGTCGAGGTCGAGATCTATTCCGCGGCTCAGTTTGATGTTTTCGACAGCCTCCTTCAGAATAGAAAGCGTCTTAAGTCCGAGGAAGTCCATCTTTATAAGACCTGTTTCCTCAATTACACTGCCTTCATACTGCGTACACAG
The DNA here is from genome assembly GCA_020026195.1 of Prevotella sp. Taxonomy (GTDB): domain Bacteria; phylum Bacteroidota; class Bacteroidia; order Bacteroidales; family Bacteroidaceae; genus Prevotella. Next base: position 2,724 of record JAHHQW010000055.1, on the reverse strand, counting down.
AACCTTAGCCCCGGGGTTAGCCTTATCTTCAGCCGTAGACACCGGAACCCAGTCGCTTATAGGGTCACGGCAGATAATGGTACCGCAGGCATGAATACCCGTGTTACGCACATTGCCTTCAAGCATCTTGGCATAAGAAATAGTCTCTCTCAGCAATGGGTCGTTAGAAGTCTCAGCCTCTCTCAGTTCTGGAATACATTTTATGGCATTTGGCAGATTCATCTTCATTCCGTCGGGTAACTTGTCGGGAATAAGTTTGCACAGACCGTTGGATATCGGCAGTGGCAGATGTTCTACACGTGCGACATCCTTGATGGCAAGTTTGGTAGCCATTGTACCATAAGTAATGATATGAGCCACCTTGTCGGCCCCATATTTTTCAGTAACCCAGTCAAGCACCTTTCCGCGTCCGTCATCATCAAAGTCGGTATCAATATCAGGCAGTGATATACGGTCGGGGTTAAGGAAACGCTCAAACAGAAGGTCATATTTCAGAGGGTCAATCTTTGTGATGCCAAGACAGTAGGCAACAACCGAACCGGCTGCACTACCACGTCCTGGACCAACGATGACGCCGAGGTCCTTGGCAGAGTTGATGAAGTCCTGTACAATAAGGAAGTAACCAGGGAAACCCATGGTCTTCATGATGTGCAGCTCAAACTTTATACGGTCATCTACCTCTTGTGACAGCGGAGTAGGGTAACGCTGTTCCGCACCCTTGTATGCCAGCTGCTTCAGATAGTCGGCTTCAAACTTAATTCTGTATAGTTTCTCGATGCCTCCGAGTTTCTTTATCTTCTTCTCGCCATCCTCTCTTGACATAATCTCATTACCGTTTTCATCGGTAGTGAACTCCTCGAAAAGCTGCTCTGGAGTGAACTTCTTTCTCCATTCCTCTTCAGTACCGAATGATTCGGGGATAGGGAAGAACGGCATGATAGGAGGACTGTCAATAGAATAAGTCTCCACTTTGTCAAGAATCTCAAGAGTATTGGCAAGAGCCTCCGGATGATCGGAGAACACCTCGTTCATCTCAGCTCTTGTCTTAAACCATTCCTGTTTAGAATATAACAGACGGTTCGGGTCATTGAGGTCCTTACCTGTAGACAGGCACAGCAGACGGTCGTGAGCTTCGGCATTATCTTCGTCAACAAAGTGACAGTCATTTGTACATATTACCTTGATGCCATATTTTTCAGCAATGCGCAGCAGTTCCACGTTTACTTTCTGTTGCAGTGGAAACGTATTTCGGTTAGCCCTGATGTTAGGGTCTTTTACCTCATGGCGCTGCATCTCTAAATAATAGTCGTCGCCCCAGATGTCCTTAAACCATTTAACAGATTCCTCAGCACCGGCAATGTCACCGGCAAGAATCTTACGTGGAACCTCACCGGCAATACAGGCAGAACTTATGATGAGTCCTTCATGATACTTCTTCAGGTCCTCGTGGTCGGTACGAGGTTTTCCATAGAAACCATCAACCCACGCCCTGCTCACAAGTTTTATAAGATTCTTATAACCCTTGTAGTTTTTGGCAAGAACAATGAGATGGTTACCGCTTCGGTCACCCTTTGTATTGTCCTTGTCCTCCTTTCTGCGTCGTGCAACGTACATCTCACAACCAAGGATAGGCTTAAATTCAGGTTTACCTTCCTCTTTGAGTTTTCCGTTTACCTTCTTACAATAGTTGTAGAAATCCTTAATACCCATCATGTTGCCATGATCGGTGACAGCCATTCCGCGCATTCCGTCGGCAACAGCCTTGTCTACAAGTTTCTTGACACTTGCCTGACCATCAAGTAAAGAGTAATAAGTGTGAACGTGTAAATGTACGTAGTCCTGCATATCTTAAGTTTTCTGTTAAATCATAAATGGACGTCAAAGATAGATATTTTAAAGGAATAAAAGAAATAAAGAATGCATTATTGTATCCGTCTCACCATTTATTATCAGTAGTGTTTAAGTCCTTTCTTCAAAGCAATTTCTGATGTTTGTTGCGATACTTCGCAGTTACTATGTTTACATTAAGACGATAAATAACTGGTACATACACCTTTTCAGTAAAAGTGTGTAGATAAAGTATCATTTCAGATGATATAAATCATTAAATGATAAAAATATCGTCACAATAGTTGCAGACTGATAAAAAATAATATATATTTGCGAAATGAAATAATTACAAATTAATAATTAAACAAAAGAATATATGATAAAGATATACGGAATGGCAACATGCCCGACTTGTGTCGATGTTAAGAAGCAGGCAGAAGGAAACGACAAGTACCAGATAATAAATATTGACGAGCACGCACGTTATCTCAAGGAATTTCTCCAGATAAGAGATGCCAGTCCTGTGTTTGACAGAGTAAAGGAAAAGGGAAACATAGGTATTCCCTGTTTTGTACTCGAAGACGGAACTGTAACTCTCAAGCCTGAGGAGGCCGGACTTTCTTCAAAGCCGGTTGAAGCCGCTCCACAGGAAGAGATGATGGAAGGCCGCTCATGTAGTCTCGACGGAAAAGGTTGTTAACACCACATATAGTTAATATTAGATTAATCCTGCGATTTTATTCGCAGGATTTTTTGTTTTTTTAATTCCTTATACCAACATACAAGTATTTTAAACAATAAATCTTGTTTACAAAATACTAATTATTGAGTATTGTGTATAATTAGTCGTCCCTTAAAAGCATCTTTATCTACTGATATTCAATATTTTAGTTT
>JAHHQW010000054.1 GCA_020026195.1 Prevotella sp. | reverse complement strand
AGATACTGTGCTTGAAGAATATCTCGCAAAAATGGGCTTTTTAAGGGACGACTACGTAATAAGCCAGGTAAAATAGAATATTATAACTTCTGAAATTGAACATCTGTAATTTAAATGATTTATAGACATCTCTTGCAAATCATTATCGTTATGGCGTGATGATGTTTTTCCTTTTTTATTTGTATTACCCAATGTGTTGTTCGTAAGGAAAATGGGAGAGAGGAGCGGTGTACCTATTTATATAGTATAAAAAATCGGCTGTCTGAGATTAATCAGGCAGCCGACTTTTTATTTAGTTTGTTCTGTAATGTGATTACAGTTTGTTGATTACGCGTTCGAACTGTTCGCCAAGACCGATTGTGTAGCCCTGTGATACGAATACCACGCGGTTGAATGTATCGGCGATGATGAAGATAGGAAGACGTCCGCCCTGCTGGAGTTTCATTGCTGTTGCAATCTCCTTGCGGATTGAGCCGTTGTCAATTCCGTAGAATGTGTTCTCAGGCATTTCTCCGAATTCTTCGGGCTTGAACTTCTTAGCATCTGACTCGTTTTCGAAGAGGAGTACCATAGGACGTCCCCACTTGTCGAGTGACTTCTTAACTTTGGCGATGTCGTTGAGAGCGTGGTTTGTAGGCTCCTGACCAACACCGAGGATTCCGATTACATAGTATCCGCGACCTGTCTGTGAGAGGATAGATACTTCTTCGTCTGTAATCTTCATGCCTTCTTTCTCAATCTTACGATATTTGTCTTCTGAGTTGAAGTTACCGATGACGCAGATATCGTCCTGACTTGTTCTGAGTTCGAGAGGAATTCTTGTTGTCTTGCCTTCGAAGATGTTGAAAATCTGTGTTGTAGAGAGTACGCTGCCGCTTGCAAGACGTGTACCTGTTACGAGTACGTATGTGCCTTCGTCGAGCTCTGCTCCGTTCTTAAATGAATTGAGCCAGCTTACGCCGCCACCCATGTCTACCTGTCCTTCTTCAAAGTTGAGCACTGCTGTTCTGCCGTTGTAGATGCGGCTGATAGTGAAGTGGCTGTAGTACTTAGGATTGTCAAGGAACTTAGTGGGCTTGTAGTCGAGTACGAGCTTGCCCTTGGGTGATGCTACCTGTTCGGCTGCTTCGAAGTCTACGTCAATCCACTTACCGTCTTTCTTATACTGAACCTTTGATGTTACTACATCCTTACGTGACTCGATGTTGAGTGAACGTGCAAGGTCTACGAAGAAGATATCGCGTGAACGATAGTCAGTTACACGGCACTTCCATACGCTGATAGGTGTCTGTGAAATGGCGAGAGCCTTTCTGTCGGGGTTGAGACGGATGTTAGTCTTTACCCATTCAACGAGCTTAGAGGGATCGTTGCGGAATGTAGCCTTCTCTTCGTCGCTGAACTGCTTAGCAAGGAACTGCTTGAAGGGGAGAATGAGGTGTTCTACTTCTACACGGGGACAGAGCTGGTCGCTTTCTGCTCCGTAGCTGTCTTCGAGAATTTCGGGAAGAATGTCCTTGAGGTCCTTGTCGCTAAGTGTTGCGAGGAGGGCGAGGGCACGTTCCTTGTTGTCCTTATGCTTGTTGAGGAAGTCGGCAATTACCTTATAGTTACCGCTTGACTTAACGAGGTATTCTGTTCCGTAGTCGCAGTACTGCTTTGCTTCTTCTTCATTGAGGAATGTATCCATGTAAGCATGACGCAGTGAATCTTCGTATGCAAAACGACGGTCGTTTTCTGCTCTCTGTTCCGGTGTTACCTCTGGCATGTTATAGTGTTCTGCTGGCGGCACGATGTCGAGTGAATCGATTTCAAATGCCATCTTCTTAACGTCGCTCTCTCTGTTACGGTCGAGTACAATCTTTATCTTCTTGTCCTTACCGAACGATGCCTTTGTGAAACCGTAGTTGCCATCCTTTGATGCCCATACGAGCATATCGCCCTTACCAGCTGAAAGGAATGTCGTTCCGTCTTTTTCTGTGAACTTTCTTACGACAGTGCAGAATTCTGAATAGTTATAGATCTTGAAGTCTACCTGTGCTCCGTCTGCGGGCTTGCCGTCTTTCATAACGATTTCGAAATCAATCTTGTCGCAAGAACCATAGTTCTCAATGAGGTTGATTTCTGTGAAGTTAGATGTGCGGAGCATTACTTCCTCAGGACCTGTATAGTCGCCGAAGCAGCGTGTGTGCATGAGGAGTGCGCGTGATGCAGGAGCATTGAACCATCCTAAGTTAAGAACAGGCTCAGGTTCGCAGGCTCCTAAGAAATACCATTTGCCATCTGCCCATGCCTCAACCCATGCGTGGTTGTCGTCGGTGTGAGCCCAGCGCGGTGTGTATACCTGGCGTGCGGGAATACCCATGGCGCGGAGTGCTGCTACTGTAAATGTACTCTCTTCACCACAGCGTCCGTATGCGTTGCGGATTGATGCAAGAGGTGATGTGGTGCGTGCATCTGAAGGCTGGTATGTAACTTTCTCGTGGCACCAGTGGTTTACTTCGAGGATTGCATCGTACATGCTCTTGCCCTCAAGACGGGGCTTAATCTTGTTGTAGAATACCACACGTGATGAATCGAGGTTCTCGTTGTTTACACGGATTGGCATTACGAAATGACGGAAGATGTATTCTGGAATGTCCTTGCCCCATGGCATTTCTTCCTGTGTCTTGAATGACTGACGAACGTTCTCGAGATAGAATGATGTAGGATAGTCGGTTGCGTCTGCAATTGACATGTAGGCATAGAGGAACTTCAGTGCCTGTTCTTCCTTCTCTGTTACGTTGAGGTCCTTTACGTCGTAGAACTGGTTGCCTATGAGTTCCATCTTAGCCTGGAATGCAGAGTCTACGCGGGCCATGTACTTCTCGTCGGAAATAAACTGATTGCCGCCGCTGCAACTGAACAGTGTTGCTGCCACGAATGCCAGGGCGCATGCAATCATACTTCCTGATAAAAATTTGATTTTCATTAAATAAGTTGTTTATTAGTAGAAATAAAAAGGAGAAACATGATTGTATTCATGTTTCTCGTGATTAGTTATTTTTGAACAGGGATTTTGTTAATACGGCGTTCGTGACGTCCGCCTTCAAAATCTGTGTTGAAATATTCATCCATAATCTTCTCTGCCATGGCGTTGTCGATGAATCGTCCTGGCATTACGAGAACGTTGGCATTATTGTGCTGGCGTGCAAGATGTGCTATCTCAGGCATCCAGCAGAGGGCTGCACGAATCTTTTCATGGTGGTTGAGAGTCATTCCGATACCTTCGCCACTGCCACAGATTGCAATACCGGGATAAACTTCGCCTTTTTCAATACCTTCGGCAAGTGCGTGTCCGAAATCGGGATAGTCGCAGCTGTCGGTAGAGTAGGTACCGTAATCCTTAAACTCATAACCATGTGCCTTGCAGTATTCCATGACGTACTGCTTAAGCTCGTAGCCGGCATGATCGCTGGCCAGACCTATTGTTTTTATTTCCATTGTTGGTAAGTAATTAAAAAGAAAAAGAGAACGGATGTGTCACAGGTGCGAAACATCCATTCTCTATTATGTTAATAGTTTATTTTACTTGATAAATTCTGTTACCTGCTTGTAAACGTTCTCTGCATTGAAACCGAGTTTCTCGTCGAGAACCTTGTAAGGTGCTGAGAAACCGAAGCTCTCAAGTCCGTATACCTTACCGTTGCAGCCTACAAGACCTTCGAGTGTTACGGGCAGACCGGCTGTCATACCGAAAATCTTAGCTCCTGCGGGAAGTACGCTCTGCTGGTATTCTGCTGACTGATGACGGAAGAGTCCTTCGCTGGGTACACTTACGATACGTACCTTGATGCCGTCATTACGGAGAAGTTCTGCTCCTGCTACGAGGGTAGATACTTCAGAACCGCTTGCGAGAAGGATTACGTCGTAGTTCTCGTCAGAACCTGCTACTACATAAGCTCCCTTGCGTGCATTTTCGTAGTTGTTGCCTTCGGGAAGTTTTGCTACATTCTGACGTGAGAGAATCATAGCTGTAGGTGTCTCCATGTTTTCCATTGCCATCTTCCAGCATACTGTTGTCTCGTCGGCATCAGCAGGACGGAATACGCGGATTGAATCCTTTCCGTGATGGTTCTTAAGTTTCTCCATGAGACGAATCTGTGCTTCCTGCTCAACAGGCTCGTGTGTAGGTCCGTCTTCACCTACGCGGAATGCGTCGTGGCTCCATACAAACTTGATAGGAACTTCCATGAGGGCTGCCATACGTGCTGCTGGCTTCATGTAGTCTGAGAATACGAAGAATGTAGCACATGCGGGGATTACGCCTCCGTGGAGGTACATACCGATACACATACATGCCATTGTAAGTTCGCTGACACCTGCCTGGAAGAATGCGCCTGTGAAGTCACCGTTCTGAAGGTCGTGTGTCTTCTTACGGAATCCGTCTGTCTTATCGCTGTTAGAAAGGTCGGCTGATGATACAACCATGTTTTCTACCTGTTCTGCCAATACACCGAGACATGCTGCTGAAGCTGCACGTGTGGCACAGCCTTCTTTCTGTACTAATTCGCTGAAATCAACTTTAGGAGCATTGCCGCTGAACCATTCCTTCAGTTTTGCTGCCTTTTCAGGATTTGCCTTAGCCCATGCTGCTTCTTCTGCACGGCGTTCTGCAACGATCTTCTCAAGTTCGGCTGCGCGGTTAGCGTAGAGTTCCTTAACTTCGGGGAAGATAACGAACGGATCGTCGGGATTACCGCCGAGGTTCTTTATTGTATTGATGTATGCATCGCCACCGAGTGGTGAACCGTGTGTCTTGATTGTGTGCTCGTAGCTTGTGCCATCGTCCTTGAGGGCTCCCTTACCCATGATTGTCTTACCAATGATGAGGGTAGGACGTGCCTCTTCTTTCTGTGCTGCCTTGAGAGCTTCGCGTATCTGATCGGCATCGTTACCGTCGATGTTGATTACGTTCCATCCCCATGCCTTGTACTTAGCCTCTGTGTCTTCCTTCATAACAACGCCGCATTCTGTTGAAAGCTGGATGTCGTTAGAGTCGTAGAACATGATGAGGTTGTTGAGTCCGAGGACACCTGCCAGTCGGCCTACGCCCTGTGAAATTTCTTCCTGAACGCCACCGTCTGAGATATAAACATAGATTTTATGCTGCATTACTTCCTTGCCCAGACGAGCTTCGAGGAATTTTTCTGCTACTGCTGCACCTGCACCGAAGGCGTGACCCTGACCGAGAGGACCTGAAGTGTTTTCTATTCCGTGCATGAGATCGCGTTCGGGGTGACCCGGTGTGCATGAGCCCCACTGACGGAAGTTCTTAAGATCTTCGATAGTAAATTTGCCCTGAAGGCAGAGTGCTGAATAAAGCATCGGTGACATGTGACCGGGATCGAGGAAGAAACGGTCTCTGCCGCTCCATGTAGGATCTTTAGGGTCGTAAACCAGAAACTCTGAAAACAGAACATTGATAAAATCGGCTCCGCCCATGGCTCCACCCGGGTGACCTGACTTAGCTTTTTCTACCATTGATGCTGCGAGAATACGAATGTTGTCCGCTGCCTTGTTCATTAAAATCTTGTTGTTCATTATAGTGAAATGTATTAAATTTACGTATGCTGTTTAAAGATGGTGCAAAATTAGTTATTTTTAGTCAATTGGCAAAGAAATAACATGTAAAGTTATTACCTCTTTATATATAGCAATATTTTGTCTGTGGTTTGTTTATTCTTGGCTTTTCTCAAAATATCTGTTTATCTCATCGGTAAAGAGCTTGCCATATTTCTCCTGCTTGTATTGTCCGATACCGGTTATCATTCCGAATTTCTCTACTGTTCGTGGACGTATCGTTGCTATAAGGTGAAGAACTTTGTCGCTCATTACGATGTATGGCGGCATCTTGTTTTCGTGGGCAATCTTTAGACGCAGCTGACGGAGTACTTCGAACAGCTCCTTGTCTTCTTCCTGTGTTTCTTCCATGTCGCTGAAAGTCGGTATTTCGAGTTGAAGTTTCCTGGGCTTCTTTTTTGCCGAAGGCTTGCTGTAATCTTTCTTTTCAACAACGCAGAGCGTCGATGTGGCAGTGCCTCTGAGGATGTCATTTCCTGATGATGTTATCTTAAGTTTTTTGCCATCGTCGTAGGCAATTTCGATAAATCCTTTGTGTAACATCTGAAGGAGATAATCGCGCCATAGAGATGCAGGAAGGTCACGTCCTACACCAAAGGTTTTTATCTTGTCATATCCGTTTTTTATAACATCAGACGACATGATTCCTTTTAATATTTCAATGACTGTAGTGAGACTTATATTCTCCTTTGTGCGGGCGATGGCACTGAGTGCTTTCTGGATAAGAATAGTGCCGTCGAACATCTTAGGAGGATTCTCACAGTTGTCACAGTTGCCGCAGTCGTTGGTAGTCTCTTCTCCAAAATAATTGAGCAGAATTCTTCGTCGGCAGATGCTCGATTCGGCATACTCCTGCATGCGACGTAGTTTCTCCATATTTATTTCTTTCTGTCCGCTGTTCTCGGCAAACATGGAGAGTTGGACTATGTCACCGTACGAATAGAACAGTATCGTTTCGGCAGGGTAACCGTCGCGACCGGCACGACCAATTTCCTGATAGAAACTTTCAAGACTCTTAGGCATGTTATAGTGTATAATCCAGCGCACGTTGCTCTTGTCTATTCCCATGCCGAAAGCTATCGTGGCGCATACCACCTGAATGGTGTCGTTCTTGAAAAGTTCTTGCGTTTCGTCTCGCTGAAAAGTCGATAATCCGGCATGGTACACCTGAGCCTTAATTCCGCTTTTTAATAATTCTGATGCAACCTTCTCCGAACCTTTTCTGCTAAGACAATAAATGATTCCAGCATCGTTCGGATGCCCTTTTATGAAATTAGTTATGAAGCGTAGTTTCTGTTTCTGGTCGTACCCCTTTTTAACCTCGAGTGAGAGGTTTGGACGGTCGAACGACGATATGAATATCTTTGGGTCGCGGAGTCGGAGCTGTTCCACTATGTCCTTGCGTGTAACCTTGTCGGCTGTTGCAGTCAGAGCCATTACCGGGACGGACGGAAAATGTTCGTGCAGAATATTGAGCTGAGTGTATTCGGGACGGAAGTCGTGCCCCCAGTGACTTATGCAGTGCGCTTCGTCAATGGCAAATAATGAGATTTTTATGTGACTGAAGAGGAAAGGAATTTCGGAAAGCAGCTTTTCAGGAGAAATGTAAATTAATTTTAATGCACCTGACAAACACTTTCTTCTTATCACAGCCTCTTCTGTAGAACTCAGTCCGCTGTTTAGAGCAGCAGCCTCAATTCCGTTTTCACGAAGGTTTTCAACCTGATCTTTCATCAGACTTATGAGCGGCGAAATTACTACGGCTGTCCCATCCATATAAAGGGCTGGAATCTGATAACATATACTTTTCCCACCTCCGGTGGGCATCAGCACCAGACAGTCGTTTCCGTTAATGGCGGATTCTATAATTTCTCTTTGTTTTGTTCTGAACGAATTATATCCGAAAAAACGTTTCAATAATTGCTCTATTTTCATAAACTTGATGATTTATTGCAAAGATAGTGCTTTTTTTGAAAAATTATTTTCTAAAACTTGATAATGTAAAATATTTGTCTTATATTTGCCATATATCCATAAAGTCCAACCGAAAAAATTTTTAAACAATGACAAAATATAACATTAAAGAGAGGGAGAACCGGTATGCAGCATACCGTAGTCTTGTGAATCCTAAGTTAATGGATGAATTGCAGGATAAAATCCAGCAGGTTCTTATCACTGAAAAAAAGTACCGGGACAGAGAATATTCAGCAAAGAAAATGGCAGAGGAACTCGGCACAAATACACGTTATATTTCAGCTGTGGTAAACGTACGTTTCCACATGAGTTACACTGCCCTTGTAAATAAATATCGCATTGAGGAAGCAATGTCCATGCTGGTAGACAAACGTTATCTCAATTTGAATATGAGCGAAATAAGCGAGATTGTAGGCTTTAATAACAGACAGTCGTTCTATGCTGCTTTTTTCCGTATAAACGGCATTACGCCACGCGACTACAGAGTGGATCACATGAGGAAGATGTTTGAGGCCGAGGAACAGGCTTATGCTAAGGAAAAGAAAACTCCGAAAAAGAAAAAGATATAAAATATTTTAAAATCGTAAATGAGTAGAGACGCATTCAGTTATTCTGATGAGCGTTTTGCAGACTTGCAGATGCTGAGGTATCGCCTTAATGGTTTTGAAAGTCTGACGCTGAATCAGAAGAAATTTATTTATTGCTTGTCAAAGGCCACATTGTATGGCAGAGACATTACATTCGACCAGTTCGGAAAATATAATTTAAGAATACGTTTTTTATTGGAAACATTATACTTGAATTTCAAGGGTGATAGAAATTGTGATGATTTCAAAGCCCTTGAAATTTATTTAAAACGTATTTGGTTCTCGAACGGTATTTATCATCATTACGGATGTGAGAAATTTACACCCGGCTTTAGCGAACAGTATCTGAGACATCTTATTAATGACACCGACGTGTCGCTTCTCCCTCTTCGAGATGGGGAGACTGTCGAAGAATTGTGTAGCGAACTGTTTCCTGTAATTTTTGACCCCAATGTACTGCCCATGAGGGTTACAAGAGCAAAAGATGTGGATATCATCAAGGAATCGGCTTGTAACTTTTATGATGGCGTTACGCGCGAAGAGGTTGATAAGTTCTATAACGACATGAAGAAGGGTGGTGGCGACCGCCAGCCGTCGTATGGTCTTAACAGCAAATTGGTAAAGGAGAATGGCGTCATCAAGGAATTAGTCTGGAAAGAAGATGGCATGTATGGTGCTGCCATAAAGAAAATTATATTCTGGCTTGAAAAAGCTTGTGATTTTGCTGAGAATGAAAGTCAGAAAGAAGTAATCAGGCTGCTCGTTAAGTATTACAGGACAGGAGATCTGGCTGACTTTGATGAATATTCTATCCGATGGGTTGAGACTCACGAAGGATTAGTAGACTTCATTAATGGTTTCATTGAGGTTTATGGTGATCCGGCTGCCATAAAAGGCTCATGGGAAGGTATTGTAGAATACAAAGACATGGAGGCTACCCGCCGTACTCGCACTATAAGCGAGAATGCTCAGTGGTTTGAGGATCATTCGCCAGTAGACAAGCGTTTCAAGAAAGAAAAAGTTAAGGGCGTGACAGCTAACGTTATCTGCGCTGCGATGCTCGGCGGTGACGAGTATCCTTCTACGGCTATTGGCATAAACCTTCCTAATGCAGATTGGATTAGAGCCGAACATGGAAGCAAGAGCGTTACAATTGGTAACCTTACCGAGGCTTACAGTCTGGCTGCCAAGGGAAACGGATTCCGTGATGAATTTGTAGTTGACAGAGATACTGTGGAGATGATTAACAAGTACGGCGATGTGTGCGATGATCTTCATACGGATCTTCACGAATGTCTGGGACATGGTAGCGGTAAACTGCTTCCGGGCGTAAGTCCTAAAGCAATAGGCGAGTATGGAAATACAATAGAAGAGGCCCGTGCCGACTTGTTCGGTCTTTATTATATTGCCGACGAGAAACTTGTTGAACTGGGACTTACTCCCAACAGGGATGCTTATAAATCGCAGTATTATACTTATATCATGAACGGTCTGATGACGCAGCTCACGCGCATCACTCCCGGAAAAGGACTCGAAGAGGCACATATGCAGAATCGTGCGCTCATAGCAAACTATTGTTATGAGAAGGGTTGCAAGAATGGCATTATGGAGCTTATAAAGAGAGATGGCAAGACATATCTGGTTATTAATGACTATGAGGCTCTGCGCTCTTTATTTGCCGAACTGCTTGCCGAAATCCAGCGTATAAAGAGTACTGGTGATTATGATGCTGCCCGCAATATGGTGGAGAAATATGGCAAATACATAAACCGCGAACTGCATAATGAAATTTATGAGCGTTACCGCAGTCTGAATCTTGCTCCTTACAAGGGATTCATCAATCCTAAACTTGTTTTGAAATACGATGCCGAGGGCGAGGTAACAGACATCGTGCCCGACTATACAGAAGGTTATGCCGAGCAGATGCTGCGTTACAGCAGAGAATATAACACTCTTATATAATAAAAACGATACACTTTTTGATAATGGAAAATATTAATGTCGAAGAAACACTAAAGGAAATAAAAAGAAGTTTTCGTCTGGTAATGAACGGCGTGGCGTCGCAGTCAATGAGAGAAAAAGGCGTGGATTATAAAATTAACTGGGGAGTATCTTTTATAGAACTGAAGCGTATGGCTGCCCGGTATGGAAAGAATTATGATCTCGCCATTGCTTTGTGGAAAGAAAATATCAGGGAATGTAAGATACTTGCAACTCTGATAATGCCTGAGGAACAGATGATGCCCGATATGGTTGATCTGTGGATGGAACAGATCGACTCACAGGAGATGGCAGAAATGGCTGCTTTCAATCTTTTCAGCCGTCTGCCTTACATACCTGCAAAGGCTTTCAGCTGGATAGCTTCAGAAAGAGAAGTATGCAGAATATGCGGCTATCAGGTGCTTGCACGACTGTTTATGAAGGGCGAACAGCCTGATGAACGCGGAATAAACGAACTTATTGATCAGAGCATCAGTGCGCTCCATTCAGAGAGTCTTCCGCTGCGTCATGCTGCTACAACTTGTCTGCAAAGATTTGCGGGTATCAGCGAAGAATGTGAAATGATAGTTAAATCGGCATTAAAAAACGAAGATTTTCAGATTTTGTGATGTTAGAATTTGTTATTCGTGTAAAATAACATTAATTTTGTACGGACAAAATATTACTTCTGATAATAAAGAAACTCTATATAACGATGAACAAATCAAATGTTGATGTCCTGCTCGGTTTGCAGTGGGGCGATGAAGGAAAAGGAAAAGTTGTCGATGTCCTGACACCAAATTATGATGTCGTAGCAAGATTCCAGGGCGGACCTAACGCCGGACATACATTGGAGTTCGAACATGAAAAATTTGTACTCCGCAGTGTGCCTTCTGGTGTATTCCAGGGCGATAAGATAAACATTATCGGTAATGGTGTGGTTCTTGCTCCCGACTTGTTTATGGACGAGGTTAAGGACTTGGAACGCAGCGGCTACAATCTTAAAGAGCGTATTTACATCTCTAAGAAAACTCACCTCATCATGCCTACACACAGAATTCTTGATGCTGCCATCGAGGCAACCAAAGGTTCAGGCAAGGTAGGAACAACAGGTAAGGGCATCGGTCCGACTTACACAGACAAGGTTTCTCGTAATGGCTTGCGTGTAGGCGATATCTTTGAAAATTTTGATGAGAAATATAAGGCTTGTAAGAAGAGACACGAGGATGCTCTCATGGCTCTTGACTATGTAGGTTACAACCTGAAGGATGTAGAAGAGAAGTGGTTTGAGGGTATTGAATTCCTCAAGAACTTCCATATAATCGATTCTGAATACGAAATCAACAAACTTCTTGACGAGGGCAAGACAGTTCTCTGCGAAGGTGCTCAGGGAACAATGCTCGATGTCGATTTCGGTTCTTATCCTTTCGTAACATCATCTAACACCATCAGTTCTGGCGCATGTTCAGGTCTTGGTGTTGCTCCTAACCGCATTCGTGACGTATATGGTATTATGAAAGCATACTGCACACGTGTAGGTGCGGGTCCGTTCCCGACAGAACTTTTTGACGACGATGGCAATCAGATGCGTTTCGTAGGTCATGAGTTCGGAGCAGTGACAGGCCGTGAGCGTCGTTGCGGATGGGTAGACCTCGTAGCTCTTAAGTATGCCGTTCAGATTAATGGTGTTACCAAGCTCATCATGATGAAGAGTGATGTTCTTGATACATTCCCCGTAATTAAGGCTTGTATCGCTTACAAACTCAACGGCAAAGAACTTGATCATGTTCCTTATGACATCTCAAACGTAGAGCCTGTATATGCAGAGTTCTCAGGATGGCAGACAGATCTTACAGAGTGCAGAACAGAAAGCGAACTGCCTCAGAAGTTTATCAGTTACGTTAAGTTTATAGAGGATTATCTTGGTGTTCCCGTTAAGATCCTGTCAGTAGGTCCTGATCGTGAACAGACAATTATCAGATAAAAGCTAAAAGAAAGTATAGATAATGGCAAAACCATCAATACCTAAGGGCGTCCGCGATTTCTCTCCTGAAGAAATGGCGAAACGCAATTATATATTCGATACAATACGCGAGGTCTATAGTCTTTACGGCTATCGTCAGATTGAAACTCCGGCAATGGAGACCTTGCAGACTCTAATGGGCAAGTACGGTGAGGAAGGTGACAAACTGCTGTTTAAGATTCTAAACAGTGGCGACTACCTCAAGAAAGTTTCAGACGAGGAACTTGACGAACGCGATACTCTGCATCTTGCAAGCAAACTTTGCGAGAAAGGTTTACGTTACGACCTTACAGTACCTTTTGCACGTTACGTGGTAATGCACCGCGATGAGATACAGCTTCCGTTCAAGCGTTATCAGATACAGCCCGTATGGCGTGCCGACCGTCCTCAGAAGGGACGTTACAGAGAGTTCTATCAGTGCGATGCAGACGTAGTGGGAAGTGACTCGCTGATGAACGAGGTAGAGCTTATGCAGATTGTCGATACCGTGTTCTCACGTTTTGGCATTCGTGTTCAGATAAAGATTAACAACCGTAAGATACTTTCTGGTATTGCCGAGGTTATAGGTGCTGCCGATAAGATTGTAGACATTACCGTTGCCATAGACAAATTAGATAAGATTGGATTAGAGGCAGTAAACAAAGAACTTGCAGACGGAGGTCTTGCACAGGACGCAATTGATAAGCTTCAGCCAATTCTTAAGATGGAAGGCTCTAACGAGGATAAGCTCAAGACTATTGCAGAAGTCCTTGCTTCTTCAGAAACAGGTCTGAAAGGTGTTGAGGAGACTCGTTTCATCTTTGACATGCTTGCCATGAGCAACCTTAAGAACGAAGTACAGCTCGATCTTACTCTTGCTCGCGGACTGAACTATTATACTGGCGCTATCTTTGAGGTTAAGGCTCTTGACGTTCAGATAGGCAGTATAACCGGTGGAGGTCGTTACGATAACCTTACAGGCATATTCGGAATGAGCGGCATCAGCGGTGTCGGAATATCATTTGGTGCTGACCGTATATTTGATGTTCTAAATGCACTTGATCTTTATCCCGATGCTTCTGCATCTGGTACACAGCTCCTCTTCCTCAACATGGGACATAAGGAGATGCTTTATTCTCTGCCGGCAGTAAACAAGGCTCGTGAGTGTGGCATACGTACAGAATTGTTCCCCGACGAAGCAAAGATGAAGAAACAGATGAACTATGCAAATGCTCATCATGTTCCTTACGTTGCCATAGTAGGAGAGAACGAAATGAACGAGGGTAAAATTACTCTTAAGAACATGACTACAGGCGATCAGAACATGGTTACTACCGACGAACTGATTGAAATGATTAAGAAATAATATATTATTAATATATTTTCTTGTAGCGGATATCGTGAATACGGTATCCGCTTTTTTATATCCCATAATTACAATTTTCTGAGTATTTGAGCGTTATAAAAGAAAAAATAATTATATGAGAAAGATTTTAATAGCAGCGTTTATATTTATCACTTCGCTTAATGTCATGGCGCAGAAAAAAGAAGTCGGAACTATTGAAGTGCAGCCTAAGGTTGGTATTACGATAGCAAATCTTACAGACATTGCCGATAACAGTTCGAAGATAGGAATGATTGCCGGTGCCGAATTTTCATATACCGTTCACCCTGTAGTGGATATAGAGGCAGGACTTCTTTATTCTATGCAGGGAGCAAAGTTTGATACCGAGGTAGGAGATGGCAAGTTCAAGCTTGAATATGTAAACCTTCCTTTAATGGCGAGTGCATCATTAGTAAAGGGTTTGCGTATACGTACAGGCGTTCAGTTTGGATTCCTTACAAGAGCAAAAGAAAGTCTGCATTCTGTTGGTAACTTTGATGTTAAGGATATTACTAAAAAGGTTGATATTTCTATTCCTCTGGGACTTTCTTACGAATATCAGGACTTTGTACTTGATGCGCGTTATAATTTAGGTCTAAATAGAACATTTAAGTCTGAATCCGGATTAAAATCAAAGAACAGCGTGTTTAATATCACATTAGGATATAAGTTTGGTATATAAACCAGACACAGATACAGCAAAGGCAGGCATCATAAAAACAGATGTCTGCCTTTGTTATTTATTATTAAAATAAAAGAAAAATAATTACAAAGTTATTATATAATCGAAATTATATATACCTTTGCAGTATAATATTAAACTGTACGCATAAAAGTTCTTTTTCTATACAGATACAAGAGTTCTTATATTAAGAATATATTAGAATTTGGAAGAATAGACAGCGTGTTAAATATTATATTAGATTTACAGGTTTTCAATCCAACAATAGGTAATTAAGACACTAAAAGCGGATAATATCACTCATTATCCGCTTTTTCTATTTTCCATTTGCCGTATATTCAATAAAAATGACGTTTTCTGTAAAAAAGTTTGCTAATGATTTGGATTATTAAAAAAATAGCACTACTTTTGCACTCGGTTTCCGGTTCGGTAGCTCAGCTGGATAGAGCAACGGCCTTCTAAGCCGTAGGTCTTGGGTTCGAATCCCAACCGAATCACAATCCACCATTGACCTAAACGTGTACGAATTAGTGCACTGAATCAATGGAAGAAACCTATTAAGCATCGAATCTTTTAAGGTTAGATGCTTTTTTTATGCCTGTAATTTTCGTTTCAATACGAAAAAGATTAGCCCCAAAGGTATTGACATTTTCGTTGGCAGATATTTATACTTTCAGTAAAATACTAAAAGTCATTAAAATGTACTATTACAGACCCATATATCTGCGATGCCACAGGTGCCACGTCCGAGACGATATAAAGGCTCAGTAGATAATCAATGGGGATAGCCATATAGCTTAGCGATTCTAAAAAG
>JAHHQW010000053.1 GCA_020026195.1 Prevotella sp. | reverse complement strand
AGGTAATAATCCAAAGTGAAAGAATTTATCCCCATGATTTATCTACTGAGCCCACTTTTTTGATGAATATCTGAATATGAAATATATTAACATATTTATTAGTAAAAGTCAGATGTAATAGATTTTTTCCAAACAAAATATTACTGTCATAGAATGTCCGAATGAAAAGCAGTCGTTTTAGCCGCCTCTTTCAGTAAACACACGTATGATAATCTGCAAACACATATATGATAGTTTGCCAATACACGTGTGATAGTCAGCAAACAAACTATGTTTACTGTCTGAAAATAATCTGGAGAAATTATCAGAAATAGTATTTCACGAGCATAACACGAAAAGCTGAAATACAGACGCGCAGACATAAGTTACGAAACGTACAAAACATCTCTTCCTCTTTTATTTCGATTCTTTATTCAAGTCGTTTTGTATATGATTTTATACTTATATATTAGTATTTACAGATACACGCAGAATATATAATTATTTAAAAGAAGTTTCATTAATAATTATTTAAAAGAAGTTTCATTAATAATTATATAAAACAAACTTTCTTTCCTATTTAAAAATCATCTGAAAGTATCATTACGAAAAGATGAAATAAGATGCACAATATAGTAATAAAACGATGCATTATAACAGATAAAAAATATACGAGTAAAGTCACTGATTGTATCATCACACATAAACAATAGAAGGGCAGTAGGGAAGAGCAGTGGCAACATACCGACAGAACATAAAAAATCCCCACACGACAGAATATATAATTGAACAGCAAATACGACCTGTCGTCGTGGGGAACGGATTTTTTTAATAACATGTAATCAGCATAGGGGTAGTTATGGCTTAATAAACAGAGACTGAACTTAAGATTTCCCTGTTGCTAATGCTGATATCAGAATTAAGACCTCTCTTGATCTTTCTGCACGCTGCAAAGGTATTACTTATAACAGTGCCGTGCAATACCTAAAAGAAATGAAATTTATATACCTGATAAATACCCTTTTATGAGTATATGTACGCCTGTTATTTATACTCTTATTTACGTGCGTTTTACTAATGTGCTGTTAATCAGAGATAACCGCTATATCCTGTACATCAGATATTTTTCATAATATAGGTATCGAATCCGTTACGTTTCTGCATAAAATGATTACGACAATTCTCGTTACCTGCGCGAGAATATCGAGATACACCATGAAAACAGTATCTTTTTTATTAATATTTAGGTAAAAAACATACTATAAAGCCCTATATATAATATGGTATAAGTAAGATGCCTTACAAGACGGTAAAAATAAAATTAATATAATGTATTGCGCTAATACAAAATTAATTATTAACTTTGCGCTGTGTTTGATAATGCTAATATCGTCACACTAATTTAATTAATGCTTTAGGGCGCTCGTAAATATGAGCGGCCCTTTTTCACTTTATTGAAATTCATGAAAAAAATTCTGTTATTTGCTTTCACCTTAATTATAATGATTGGTTGCGGAGGTAATTCTACAAGTAAAGATAAAGTAGAAGCTGCTGTCTGCGATTCTGATGCAGTATGCATTGCCGTACAGCCGACATTCGAAAGCATGCCTCTGATAGTAGCAGAAGAAAGCGGAATCTTTGACAGCTGCGGCATAAAGGTAAACCTCAGACTCCTTAATTCACAGGCCGACTGCGACATGGCAGTAGCATCAGGTTCGGCAGACGGAATGATAACAGACGTAGTAAGAGGCACATTCTGGGAAAACGAAAATAAAAAGAAACTAAATTTTGCCACATACACTAACACACACTTCATGCTTGTGAGCAGCAAGAAGGCAAGAGTAAAAGAACTGTCGCAGATGACAGACAAACTCATTGCCGTAACAAGAAATTCTGTTACCGACGTACTTGCAGACTCAGCCATACAGCGTGCAGGAAAGACACCCGAAGAAATGTTTAAGGTGCAGATAAACAATCAGGAGATACGCCTTAACATGCTGCTCGAAAACAAAATGGATGCAGCATTCCTTCAGCATCCCTATGCAGCCGAAGCAATTGCAAAGGGAGGTTCGGTACTGATGCATGGCGGTAAGAGCTGTTCGGGTGTTGTTGCGTTCAATACTTCTGTAGCACAGAAAGACATAGACGTTATACTGAAAGCCTACGATGAGGCCTGCGACACACTCAACAAAAACGGCATTGCACATTATGCGCCTGTAATAGAAAAGTATATGCGCAAGGACATAAGGGAGTGGAAGAAAGAAATAGGTAAGATAAAGTTCAGGCATTCTCAGCCCGTATCAGAAGATGTCCGCAAGAAAGCAGGACAGTGGCTTGAGAATAATTAAAATGAAAAGATGATGGAAAACGATGTACACAGATTAAGATTAACCTTAAGTGAAAAAAGACTGTCACATCTTGTTGATGAAGTTCAGAAACACATTGATAATTGTCCGGCAGTAGATGCTAACTGCATAGAAGAACTTGAAAACTATAAAAAACAGATAGAATACATGCGTATGTATGCTTTCGGAGAAAAGAAAGACCCATACAGACAGCAGGTATTCGATGATATTGTAACAGGACTGCAACGTCTTACCCGCGATGTTGTGAAATGTACCCGTATAGAATTGTCTTCGGAACTGAGGACAATGAAAAAGAACTCACCCGAAAGAGATTTTGATTTACCGTCGATACGCCGTAATCTTGAAGATTATGTATCGTCTGTGGCTATGGCGTCACTCACGGGCGCTGACGAGAAAGACATTATAGAAAAGCACTTTGCCTATATCGCGCGTCTGTTCAACTATATCGTGACAGGCAGACTCTGGAACGAATCTAAGAGAAAGTTCTTCTCCGAAATACTGTCATCATCCGTTATCGACCATAATGATGCACTCGTGCTCGTAAGTGCCGTTACGATGTCTGACATGTTGGTACACGACGAACTAAAGATAGAAACACTGCTCGACGTGTATACATCGTCTGTCGATCAGGACATCAGACACCGTGCCTTTACGGGATGGGTTCTCGGACTTCATGCCGCCGGAGGAATGTGCGAACGCATAAATGACCGTGTCGACGAACTTGTAAAGAACGAAGATGTAGTGGGCGACCTCCTCGGATTGCAGATGGATATGTTCTATTGCGCTTCTGCCGAAAAAGACGACAAGGTAATAAAACGCGACATAATGCCCGGTCTTATTAATAATGTCGGCATGAAATTCAATGGCTTCGGCATCATTAATAATGAAGAAGACGAACTGAAGAACATCCTTCAGGGAAGCGGTGACTCTGACCGCTCGATGGAAAAATTGGAAAGAGACCTGGATAAGATTAAAGACATGGAGCTCAAAGGCTCTGACATATATTTCGGCGGATTTGCCAAGATGAAGAACGGCAGTTTCTTCTTCCCGATGGTAAACTGGTTCTATCCTTATATCTCGACACATCCCGACCTGCGTGCCATAACAGATAAATTTAAAGGAACAAACGTACTGAACACGGTGGATAAATACCCGTTCTGCGATTCGGACAAATATTCGTTTGCCTTTGTCATGGGTTCTATCTACGACGGAATGCCGGAGGATATAAAGTCGGCAATGAACATGGATGGCGCAGACATGATGTTCAACAGAGACAACATGATGCCGCTGAACCGCAAGCGTATGTACATACAGGACCTTTATCGTTTCTACAAGATTAACAAACTGGCTAAGTACATGGACGATCCGTTTAAGGAAGAAAACGGACTGCTAAGAGGTTTCTTCTTCGACGACTATTTCTTATGTTGCGAAGAAACGATACGTGCAAAGCAGACACTTGCACTCTTCCTGCTCAGGAGACGTCCCGATGGCGAAGAACTCAACCTGCTCTTTGACAGCTACGAAAGCTCTGATACAAATGATGTTCTCATCAGAGCCGACTATCTGTTGCAGCGCGGAGAAAAGACCGGAGTGAAAAGAGCATTGGAAATATATCTTGACGTATATTCTAAAGAACCCGAATGCAAGGGAGTGCTTGAGGGAATATGCCGCAGCATGGCACGTCTCGGACGTTACGACGAAGCTTGCAGCTATTATGAAGAACTTATGACAAGAGGTCCTGAGTCAAAGTACAAGCTGCTTAACTATGCCATCATTCTGATAAAGTGCAACCGTACGGCAGAAGCAAGCAGCATCCTTTTCAAACTAAACTACGAATATCCCTCAGACATAAATGTAATGCGCGTGCTTGCATGGTGCCTGCTGAAAGAAGACAAACAGGAGAAATCCGTAGAGATGTACGATAAGATTATGAGCTTCGGAGACATAACGTCAGAAGACAATCTCAATGCCGGATTTGCAAGATGGGTTTCAGGCAGCGAACAGCAGGCGGCAGACCTGTTTGCCAAATACGTAAAAGCAGAAAGTTTACACAAACTGACACACGAAATAGACAATGAACGCGAATTCCTCAATAAGCATGATATCATAGAAGTTGATATGTGTATGATGCTCGATTTGGTGGAAGAACGAACAAAACAGGCTTAAACACATAACTGCGCTAACTCTTTTTTGTTAATTTAACGAATAGTCTGACATAAAGTAAGTTGGCGCAGTTATTAAAGCCTATATATGCGATTTTGTAATTCACACATTACAATCGGTTTTTCTCATAATAATAGTGAATTATTATATTTTATTATGTACCTTTGCAACAACTTTAAATAAGTGATATTATTTTTTAATAACATACATATATGTATATCTTGTTAATTACAGTATTGGTAACGGCCATATTTTTGGTAGCGGCAGCTTGTGTCATTGCCAAATTAATCGGTCCGCGTTCGTACAATAAGGTTAAGGGCGAGACATTCGAGTGTGGTATCCCCACTTACGGATCTTCATGGATTCCTATGAGTGTGGGCTACTATCTTTTTGCCATTCTCTTCCTCATGTTCGATGTAGAGACAGTGTTCCTCTACCCGTGGGCTACGGTCGTTGGTGAGTACGGTGCAATTGCTATGGCAAGCATCGGCTTCTTCTTAGTGGTACTTGTTTTAGGCCTTGTTTATGCATGGCGGAAAGGAGCTTTGGAATGGAAATAAAGAAGCCAGCAATCAAAAGTATTCCCTACGAAGATTTTAAGGACAACAGTTCTCTTGAAAGTATCGTAAAAGAACTCCAGGACGGTGGCGTTAATCTCGTTGTAGGCTCGCTCGACGGTCTCATTAACTGGGGACGTTCAAACTCATTGTGGTCGCTGACTTTCGCAACCAGCTGCTGTGGTATCGAATTTATGTCTGTCGGTGCCGCACGTTACGATTTTGCACGTTTCGGTTTTGAGGTTACACGTAACTCTCCTCGTCAGGCCGACCTTATCATGTGTGCCGGAACAATTACATACAAGATGGCTCCGGTATTGAAGCGTCTGTACGATCAGATGGCAGAGCCTAAGTATGTCGTTGCAGTAGGCGGATGTGCTATTTCTGGTGGTCCGTTCAAGTCAAGTTACTGCGTTGTAAAGGGAATTAACGAAATCATTCCCGTCGACGTGTTTATTCCCGGATGTCCTCCACGTCCAGAGGCTATCATGTACGGTATGATGCAGTTGCAGCGTAAAGTAAAGGTAGAGCGTTTCTTCGGTGGCGTAAACCGCAAGGAAAAGAAACCTATTACTGTTATGCCCGACGATGTAAACAACAATAATAATAAATAATGTAAGGAAGCTATGAAATTAGAAAGTACATTACTTCAGGTAGGAGATTTTGCCAGAGAGATGGCAGATCTTAAGAACAAGAAGCATTTCGACTTCCTTGTAACCATTGTAGGTGAAGACTTCGGCGAAGAAGGTCTCGGATGTGTTTATATCCTTGAAAATACTGATACCTACGAGCGCACAAGCGTTAAGGTAATTGCTGAAGAACACGATGGCAGACCGTGTATCCCTACAGTAACCGATCTCTGGAAGGGAGCAGGATTCCTTGAGAGAGAAGTTTACGACTTCTTAGGAATTATCTTCCTTGGCAACAAGGACATGCGCAGACTCTTCCTTCGTAACGACTTCGTGGGTTATCCCCTCCGTAAGGACTACGACATGAGTCCCGCAAACAACCAGTACACACTGGAGCCGGACGTAGATCCTAACTACACGTTAGAATATAATCTCGATGCTAACGGAATCCTCACAGAAACAAAACATACTCTTTATGATGAGGACGACTACGTTATCAACATCGGCCCGCAGCACCCTTCTACACACGGTGTGCTCCGTTTGCAGACAGTGCTCGATGGCGAAACAATACAGCGCGTTTATCCTCACTGCGGTTACATCCACAGAGGTATAGAGAAGATTTGCGAGAAGTACGACTACCCGCAGACTCTTGCTCTCACAGACCGTATGGACTACCTCAGCGCCATGATGAACCGTCATGCTCTCGTTTCTGTCATTGAAGAGGGTATGGGCATAGAACTTACAGACCGTATACATTATATACGTACAATCATGGATGAGCTCCAGCGTATCAATTCACACCTGCTGTTCTACAGCTGCTGTGCAATGGACCTTGGCGCCCTGACTGCATTTATATATGGTATGCGCGACCGTGAGGAAGTAATCAAGGTAATGGAAGAGACAACCGGCGGTCGTCTTATCCAGAACTATTACCGTATCGGCGGATGTCAGGCAGATATCGATCCGAACCTCGTAAAGAACGTTAAGGACCTCTGCAAATACATGAAGGGCGTATTCTCAGAATACCACGATGTGTTTACAGGCAACGTTATCTTCAACAACCGATTCAAGAACGTAGGTATGCTTAACAAGGAAGATGCCATCTCTTACGGCTGTACTGGCGGTACAGGACGTGCATCAGGATGGAAGAACGACCTTCGTAAGCATCATGCATACGACCTTTACGATAAGGTTGACTTTGATGAAATCACTTACACACACGGAGATTCTCTCGACCGTTATCTTGTTCGTATGGACGAAATGGAACAGAGCGTACGTATTCTCGAACAGCTTATCGACAACATTCCCGAAGGCGACTTCTACGTTAAGCAGAAGCCTGTAATCAAAGTTCCTGAGGGTACATGGTACAAGGCTGTTGAAGGAAGCCGTGGCGAAATAGGTGTTTACCTGCACAGCGACGGTGGCAAGTCTCCTTACAGACTTAAGTTCCGTCCGATGGGTCTTTCTCTTGTTTCTGCAATGGACCACATGCTCCGTGGCGAGAAACTTGCCGACCTTATCACTGTAGGTGCTTCATTGGATTACGTAATTCCCGATATCGACAGATAAGGGGTAGTTTGAAAATCTTAAAATTTAAACAAAGTGTTTGATTTCAGTATAGTAACAACGTGGTTTGACGGTCTCTTGAGAAACACTCTCGGACTCGGAGACTTCTGGTCAATCCTTATAGAGTGCGTTGTGGTAGGACTTATAATCGTAACGATTTACGCCCTTCTCGCCATCGCCCTCATATTTATGGAACGTAAGGTCTGTGCTTATTTCCAGTGCCGTCTCGGCCCTATGCGAGTAGGTCCCTGGGGTTTGCTTCAGGTCTTTGCCGACGTGCTTAAGATGCTTACAAAGGAAATCTTTGCCGTTGACAAGGCAGATAAGCTGCTTTACATGTTAGCTCCGTTCCTCGTTCTCATCGGCAGTGTGGGTGCTTTTGCCTTCATGCCTTGGAACAATGGCGCACAGGTACTTGACTTTAATGTGGGTGTCTTCATGATTTCTGCTATTTCCGGTATCGGTGCAGTAGGTGTCTTCCTCGCAGGATGGAGCTCTAACAACAAGTATAGTGTCATATCATCTATGCGTAGCGCACTGCAGATGATTTCTTACGAGATTTCACTCTGCCTCAGTCTTGTTGCCGTAGTAGCACTTGCAGGAACAATGCAGATATCTGGCATCGTAGACTATCAGGCTGACGGATGGCTCATATTCAAGGGACATATCCCCGCAATATTCGCTTTCATCCTTATGCTTATCGCAGGTAACGCCGAGGCATGTAAAGGTGCATTCGACCTTCCTGAAGCAGAAAGTGAGCTTACAGCCGGTTTCCATACAGAGTATTCAGGTATGGGCTTCGGTTTCTTCTACCTTGCAGAATATCTTAACCTGTTCATCATTGCAGGTATCTCTGCTACATTATTCTTTGGCGGCTGGATGCCTCTCCACATCAGCGGACTCGACGGATTCAATGCAGTAATGGATTACATCCCCGGTATCGTCTGGTTCCTTGGCAAGACATTCGCAATCATCTGGCTTATGCTCTGGGTGAAATGGACTTTCCCCCGTATGCGTATCGACCAGCTCGTTAAACTGGAATGGAAGTATATCATGCCTCTGGCACTCATCAACCTCGTGCTGATGACAGTTGTCGTTGCAATGGGATGGCATTTCTAAATGATTGATTAAAATGGAAAAAAGAATAGAAAAATCATATTTCAAAGGTTGGAAGGACGGCGTTAAGTCGCTGCTTACCGGACTGGGCGTTACCTGGAAGGAATACTTCACAAAGAAGGTAACAGAACAGTATCCTGAAAACCGTAAGACAACGCTGCATGTCTCTGCACGTCATAAGGCACGTCTTGTTATGCCAGTCGATGAGAACGGTAATAACAAGTGTATCGCCTGCGGACTCTGCCAGAGATCATGTCCTAACGGAACTATCACGGTGCTTACCGAAATGGTAGAGAACGAGGAAGGAAAGAAATCTAAGGTCCTCAAGGATTACAGATACGACCTCGGTGACTGTATGTTCTGTGAACTTTGCGTTAATGCCTGTCCTAAAGGCGCAATCGAGTTTGTTAACGATTTCGAGAACTCTGTATTTGAGCGTGAGAGCCTCGTGTACCATCTTAATACAGAGAAGTATCATCATTCTCTTCCCAACATTGAGAATGGCGGTCCCGAAATTAAAATTGGAGAATTTAATACGGATAAGTGATGAGTGGACAATTAGTAATGTTTGTAATACTCGCTGTCGTAATCTTGGCATCAGCAGTGATGTGCGTTATGACAAAGCGAATAATGAGAGCAGCCACATACTTGCTGTTCGTACTTTTTGGTGTTGCGGGTATCTACTTCCTGCTTGAGTATACCTTCCTCGGTGCTGCACAGATTGCAGTTTACTGCGGCGGTATCATAATGATTTACATTTTCGCAATACAGCTCGTAAGCAAGCGTACACTTCAGGGTCTTGTTGACCGTATGCGTGGTTCGCGTGTCGTGATAGGTGCCCTTGTGTCACTTATCGGTGTTGTAACAGTTATAGGAGTATTCCTCAAGAACTTCTATCTCAGTCACGCAATCAACAACGGTGTAGCTGGCGAACTTAACACAAATGTAATAGGTAGAGCTCTTATCGGAGCAGACAAGTACCAGTATGTACTGCCGTTCGAGTTTATTTCGGTATTCCTCCTGGCTTGTATCATTGGTGGTATTTTAATTTCAAGAAAGGAATAAGCGTATGATACCAGTAGAATATTTCTTTGTGCTTTCAGCACTATTGTTTTTCATCGGCGTATTCGGTTTCGTAACACGCCGCAACCTGCTTGCAATGCTTATCTCTGTAGAGCTTATCCTGAATTCAGTAGACATCAACTTCGCTGCATTCAATAAGATTCTCTATCCCGACCAGCTCGAAGGTTTCTTCATGTCACTCTTCGGCATCGGTGTTTCAGCAGCAGAAACAGCTGTTGCAGTAGCAATTATTATTAACGTTTACCACAACTTTAAGAGCGATCAGGTGAACAGTATTGAAAATATGAAATTTTAATGAGTTATGGACTATAGTTATGTATTTCTGATACTTTTGTTACCCGCGCTGACATTCTTACTGTTAGGACTCCTCGGCATGAAGATGCCTCATAAGGTTGCGGGACTCATCGGCACCATCTCTATGGGTGTCGTAACAGCGATGTGTTACTATACTGCCATCTCTTACTTCCTCATCGAAGGACGTGGAGCAGACGGTCTGTATCCTACCATCACATCGTTCAACTTTGCATGGTTAAAGTTCAACGAACTTCTGACATTTAACATCGGCTTCCGTATCATGCCTATCTCGGCAATGATGCTCGTCGTTATCTCTACCATCTCGCTGATGGTACATATCTACTCTTTCGGTTACATGCACGGAGAGAAAGGTTTCCAGCGTTACTACGCATTCCTGAACCTCTTCACAATGTCAATGCTCGGACTGGTTGTTGCCACAAACATTTTCCAGATGTATCTTTTCTGGGAGCTCGTGGGTGTGTCTTCATACCTCCTCATCGGATTCTACTATCCGAAGCACGCAGCAGTGGCAGCATCTAAGAAAGCGTTCATCGTTACACGTTTTGCCGACTTGTTCTTCCTCATCGGTATTCTGATTTTCAGCTACTATGTAGGAACATTCAACTTCGACGTTACTCTGATGTCGCCCGAAGAACTCCAGCGCATGCACGAAGCAGCATGGATCATGCCTACAGCACTCTTCCTCATGTTTATCGGTGGTGCCGGTAAGTCTGCAATGTTCCCGTTGCACATCTGGCTTCCCGATGCTATGGAAGGTCCTACTCCTGTATCTGCACTTATTCACGCAGCTACCATGGTCGTTGCAGGTGTATTCCTCGTTGCAAGTCTTTACCCGATGTTCATCGAGTTTGCCCCCGAGGCACTTCACTGGGTAGCTTACATCGCAGCATTCACAGCATTCTATGCAGCATCAGTTGCTTGCTGTCAGAGCGATATCAAGCGTGTGCTTGCATTCTCTACAATTTCACAGATTGGTTTCATGCTCGTAGCACTCGGCGTATGTATGCCCGATCCTACAACAAACGCAATGGCCGACACAGCAGAATATGCACACGTTAACGGTCTTGGTTACATGGCCGGTATGTTCCACCTCTTTACACATGCAATGTTCAAGGGACTTCTCTTCCTCTGCGCAGGTTGTATCATCGAGGTTGTAGGCAGCAACGAAAAGGCTTACATGGGTAACCTTCACAAGTACATGCCTATCACACATATCACATTCCTTATCGGATGTCTCGCCATCGCAGGTATTCCTCCGTTCAGCGGATTCTTCTCTAAGGATGAAATTCTTGTAGCATGTTACAACTTCTCACCGTGGATGGGTGCTTTCATGTCATTCGTTGCAATGATGACAGCATTCTATATGTTCCGTCTGTACTACGTTATCTTCTGGGGTAAGGGTTACTACGAGACACACATGAGCGAAGGTGCAAAGAAGCCTCACGAGGCTCCTATGACAATGACTATACCTCTTATAATCCTTGCAGCCGTTACATGTGTATGCGGTTTCATTCCCGCAGGTCACTTTGTATCAGCCAATGGTGTAAGTTTCGACATCCACATGGACTGGACAGTAGCTGGAACAAGTGTCGGACTCGCAGTTATTTCTATTCTTGTAGCAACATACATGTATGCAGGACAGGAAACACCGCTTGCCGACAAACTTCAGAGAACATTCCCCCGCCTCCATCAGGCAGCTTACCGTCGTTTCTACATGGACGAAGTATGGATGTATTTCACACACAAGATTGTGTTCCGTTTCTTCTCACGTCCTATAGCATGGTTCGACCGTCACGTAGTTGACGGCTCGCTCAACTTCATGGCATGGGCAAGCAACGCAGCAGGTGAAAGTATTCGCATTTGGCAGAGCGGTGACGTACGTCACTATGCAGTCTGGTTCATTTCAGGATCAGTGGCACTCACACTTATGTTACTTAGCTTTGTATAACCGATAAAGAAATAAATAAAATGAGTATATTAACTTTATTCGTAATTGTGCCGCTCGTGATGTTGCTCGGCCTCTGGCTCGCACGCAATGTCAATCAGGTGCGCGGTGTGATGGTAGCAGGCTCATCAGTACTCCTGCTCCTGGCAATCTGGCTGACAGTAGAATTCATCCAGATACGAGAAGGCGGCAATACAGACCCCATGCTGTTTACATACAGTGTGCCTTGGTTTGAGCCTCTTAACATCAACTATTCTGTTGGTGTAGACGGTATCTCTGTAGTAATGATTTTACTTTCAAGTATCATCGTATTTACAGGAACATTTGCTTCATGGAAGATTAAACCTCTTACAAAAGAATATTTCCTCTGGTTCACATTGCTCAGCGTAGGTGTATTCGGATTCTTCATCTGTACCGACCTGTTCACAATGTTCATGTTCTATGAGGTTGCCCTTATTCCTATGTACCTTCTTATCGGTGTATGGGGTAGCGGTCCTAAGGAATACTCAGCAATGAAGCTTACCCTTATGCTTATGGGTGGTTCAGCACTGCTCATCATCGGTATCCTTGGTATCTATTTCTTCAGCGGACACACAACAATGAACGTGATAGAGATTGCAAACATGCACAACATTCCTGTTGACAAGCAGAACTTCTTCTTCCCGTTCATCTTCATCGGTTTCGGTGTTCTCGGAGCTTTGTTCCCCTTCCACACATGGAGCCCTGACGGTCACGCATCAGCACCTACGGCAGTATCAATGCTTCACGCAGGTGTACTTATGAAACTTGGTGGTTACGGATGTTTCCGTATCGCAATGTTCCTGTTGCCTGAGGCAGCACAGAACCTCTCATGGATATTCCTTATCCTTACAACAATATCTGTAGTTTACGGAGCACTCTCAGCATGTGTACAGACTGACCTTAAGTACATCAACGCTTATTCTTCAGTTTCACACTGCGGTCTCGTACTCTTCGCACTCCTCATGATGACAAAGACATCATGTACAGGTGCCGTTCTTCAGATGCTTTCACACGGTTTGATGACAGCCCTCTTCTTCGCCCTCATCGGTATGATTTACGGTCGTACACACACACGTGACGTACGTAAGCTCGGAGGTCTTATGAAGATTATGCCTTTCCTTGCAGTAGGTTATGTTATTGCCGGTCTTGCAAACCTCGGTCTTCCCGGTTTCTCAGGATTCGTAGCTGAAATGACAATCTTCGTAGGTTCGTTCGAAAACGAAGGTGTATTCCACACAACAGCAACAATCATTGCATGTACAAGTATCGTTATCACCGCTGTCTACATCCTTCGTGTTGTAGGTAAGATTCTTTTCCAGCAGGTAGCCGACCCCGCATACGAGAAACTTACAGATGCTACATGGGACGAGCGTTTCGCAGTATCATGTCTCATCTTCTGTGTTGCAGGTCTTGGTACATTCCCTCTCTGGGTAAGTAACGTTATCCACGGCGGCGTAGAACCTATTATCAATCACATAGCATCACTCTAAACATAAATTAAAATGGATTACAGTCAGTTTTTTAGAATGGTTCCCGAAGTAAGTCTGATGGCAATACTGTTCATCGTATTCTTCGCGGACATGTTTACAGCAGGCAGCAAAGACCGTAAATGGTTTAATCCTCTGGTTTGTGTTTTGATGCTTGTTCAGGTAGGTATTTCATTCATGCAGAAAGAAGGAGTCGAAGCATTCGGCGGTATGTACGTAACATCAGCCGCAGCTAACGTAATGAAGACAATTCTTGCTGCTGGTACACTGATCGTATTGATTCAGAGTCGTCTCTGGATGTCTCGTCAGGATACATCTTTCAAGGAAGGCGAATTCTATTTCCTTACAATCTCTACACTTCTCGGTATGAACATGATGGTAAGCAGCGGACATTTCGTTATCTTCTTCATAGCTCTCGAAATGGCATCTGTTCCCATGGCATGTCTTGTAGCACTCGACAAGTACCGTCACAACTCGGCAGAAGCAGCTGCTAAGTTCGTTCTGATGGCTACATTCTCAAGTGGCGTAATGCTCTATGGTATCTCATTCCTCTACGGAAGCGTAGGTACACTGTATTTTGACGACATGGCTGAAAACATTACAAACAACCTGGTTCTCTCAATCATGGGTCTTGTATTCTTCTTCAGCGGTCTCGGATTCAAAATCTCACTCGTACCTTTCCATTACTGGACAGCAGATACATATCAGGGAGCACCTACAACAGTTACAGGTTACCTTTCAGTAATCTCTAAGGGTGCTGCAGCCTTCACACTGATGACAATCATCGTTAAGGTGTTCATGCCCATCGAGACATACTGGAACTACATGCTCTATGCAGTAATCGTACTCTCTATTACAATAGCCAACCTTATGGCCATCCGCCAGAAGGACCTCAAGAGATTCATGGCGTTCAGCTCTATCTCACAGGCCGGCTACATCATGCTTGCAGTAATCGGAGCAAACCAGTTAGGTTTCACAGCTCTTACATACTACGTAATGATTTACATCGTTGCTAACCTCGGAGTATTCACAGTAATATCTGTAGTTGAGGAAAACAACAATGGTGTAACAAACATGTCAGCATACAACGGATTCTATTCAACAAACCCGAAGCTTGCTTTCCTCATGACACTGTCATTGTTCTCACTCGCAGGTATTCCTCCGTTCGCAGGTATGTTCAGCAAATTCTTCGTATTCGTTGCAGCAGTACAGGGCGGCTCAATGCTCGCTTACGGTATTGTGTTCATCGCATTGATCAATACGGTAATCAGTCTTTACTACTATCTGCTTATCGTTAAGGCAATGTACATCAACAAGAGCGAGAATCCTCTTCCCACATTCAAGAGCGACTGCAACACACGTCTTGCACTTGCAATCTGTACAGCAGGCGTTATCCTCTTCGGTATCGGAAGTTTCTTCTACGAATGGATTTTCAACGCAGCAGCAATGTAATGAGATAAAAAACACTAAACTACAATAAACATAAAGGTCGGTGGAGACGGTATAGAGTCTTTACCGACCTTTTTTTATTTTCATTCGTTATATAGTTTTTTCGTCAGGATATAAATGAAAGCCGTATTACAAAGTTTATTTTTTATGAATACCGACATCTGCAAACTAAAATAAATTGCATTCAGAACAGTTATATTAATTATAATAACTATATTTGCAATATAGAATATAAGGGCTGCCAGGGTTTTCTGACGGCACCAGTTTGTAACAAATAAACTTATACGAAATATGAGGAAACTATTAAGTCTTTTAATGCTCCTTGCACTTATTGCATCGTGCAGCGACGATGATAAACCAGCAGGCGATAAAGATAGTATTGCAACAGATACAAAACTTATACAGAGGGTAGAACTCATAGACATGATCAATGGCGAAGAGCGGGCTGTCGGTAAGATTGACTTCAGGTATGACAGCAGCGACCGTCTTGTAAACGTCAAGGTAGAAGAGTCGGACTACGTGGACGGAAGAACAACACTGATTAAGGAAACGATGTTCTCTTACAATGGCAGTAAGATAACGTTTTCTACAATGACAGAGGATAATCTCGATGTGTCGATGACAAGAGGAGAGTTTGAACTGGATAAGCACAATAAGGTAGTAAAGGCCGAAATTACAGAAGACGATACCGACCCGATGTTCTTTACATATAAGTACGACGGCTCCAACCTCGTAAGTTCGCACATGCGCACCAAAGGTTACGTCTCTAAGACAACGATGGACTGGAATCAGGGAAACATCTCAATGTTTCAGTGGACTCTCGAAAACAATGACACTAAGGAGCGCAGAAACGAATATGAGAAAGTGGAGTACTACGATTATTACAACAATGCTTCCATCGACATAGCACGCATGATTTGCTTCGGCAGCGAAGGCAGCATGGGTGTTTCAATGATGTGTGGCTCTGAAGAAGGAATGTACCTCAACATAGCAGGTAAGCGTGTAAGGAACCTTCCCTCTACGATGACAGCCCTTGCAGATGGTTCTAAGGTTATTAAGGACTTTGAGTATAAGCGCGACCGTAACAACCGCATATATGAGATAAAGGTTAAGAAACTTTCTATATATCGTAACGACCAGAAAGAGACTAAAGAGTACAAGTACATGATTGGATACTGATAATTAACAACACAATACATTGTATGAAATCGGTGAAGATGTCTGATATCTTCGCCGATTTTTGTTTTTATGGATGTTTTCACATCATCAACTATTTCGTTATATAAGAAATCCTGTTAGAGAAATTATGTTTCATGTTCTTCTTATGTCTTTCTCTGACAAGCTACTTTATAAAGTAAATATTCTGTAGTGTACTGAATAACGAAAGTTTGTTAGTGCAACTGCGAAAGTTTGTAAACGCAACTGCAAAAGTTTGTTAGTGCAATTGCGAAAG
>JAHHQW010000052.1 GCA_020026195.1 Prevotella sp. | reverse complement strand
TAAATTCTGATTTATCGTCTCATTTATGTGTTATTATGAGGAAACTTTGCCAATATTATGAAATAGAAAGCAGTTTTACGTTCAAAAAAGAGTTGTAATAAGAAGTAAGAAAAACACTTATACAAAGCATCTGTTATTTATGGAATGGCTCGAACTGTTCGTCTAACACTATTTATAATTTGTTCTGCAACGAAATCGTACAGCATGGTATTGCACATTGACCTTCAGATAATTATCTTTTCTATCATTAAGGATTCTTGCATTAATCGTATTTTAATAATTTCTTAATGTTTTTGTAATGGCTTTAATTCGATGCTATTTATATATTTGCAGCGGAATTAAGACTAAGAGATGATACAAAGAAATAAAAAAGAATTTTATCTTGACCGTGACATTAGCTGGATGTATTTCAATCACCGAATATTACAGGAGGCTAAAAGAGGGGATATTCCACTGATGGAACGAATGTCGTTCTTAGGTATTTACTCTAATAATCTTGATGAGTTCTTTCGGGTAAGGATGGCTTACTTGAACAGAATAGCTGATTCTACAAAGAAAAGAAACTCTCTTGAGGTTAGGAACGCTAAAGATACAATAAGGAAAATAGTGGATCTCTACGAGGAATACTCGCAGGAATATACTAATTGTATTAAGGAGATTCACAAAAGGCTGGAGGATGAAAATATCTTTGTTATCAGTGATTCTCAGCTTACAGATGACAAGAAGGATTTTATATACAGATATTACAGAGAGAATCTCAACGGCTTTATAACTCCGGTGCTTCTCTCGGCAATAAAGACTTTTGAGGCGGAGGCGGATAAGAATATATTTCTTGCCGTGAAAATGAAATGCTCTGTTCCAAGAATTGCTTACGACTATGCTTACATTGAACTGCCGGTAGATTTGTGCGGACGTTTCGTAAGACTTCCTGACAGCGAGGGGAAAAGTTACATAATGTATCTTGATGATGTGGTGAGGATTTGTCTGCCTCTTGTATTTCAGGGACAGGGTTATGATGAGTTTGAGGCATACGCATTTAAGTTTACTAAGGATGCGGAGATGGAGATAGACAAGGACCCGCGCAATGGTAAACTTCAGAAAATAGTTAAGGGTATAAAGAGCCGTAAGCATGGCGAACCGCTGAGGATTGTTCATGATGCAGAAATGCCTAAGGACCTGCTGAACCGTGTACTGAGCAAACTGGAACTTGACAGCTGGAATACTCACATGAAAAGCGGCAGGTATCAGAATCACAGAGATCTTATGAACTTTCCCGACTGCGGAAGAACGGACCTGAAGTATGAGCCTTATAAACCTATACTGAAAAAGGATCTTGCCGGACCGGACAGTATATTATCAAAGATTCAGGAACGTGACAGATTCATACATGTGCCTTATCATAGTTTCGACAGTTTCATAAGGGTGCTTCAGGAAGCCTCATCAAACAAACTTGTATCTGAAATAAAGATTACGTTGTACAGGCTGGCAAGTGTGTCTAAGGTGATAAGGGCGCTGATAGCTGCTGCAAGAAACGGCAAGAAGGTTACGGTGGTTATCGAACTGATGGCGCGGTTTGACGAGGTATCTAACATCAACTGGTCGAAACTTATGCAGGATGCGGGCATTAACGTTGTCTTCGGAGTGGACGGACTCAAGGTGCATTCTAAGATTACGTACATCAAGATGAAAAGAGGTGGCGACATTGCCTGCATAAGTACCGGTAATTTTCATGAGGGTAATGCGAGGATTTATACCGACTGCATACTGATGACCGCACATCATAACATCGTAAGGGAGATTTCTAAAGTTTTTGATTTCATAGAAAAACCTTACGCTCCCGTGAAGTTCAATGAACTTCTTGTTTCTCCTAACGACATGAAATCTAAGTTTATCAAACTGATAAATAATGAGATTAAGAATAAGAACGCAGGCAAACCTGCATATATAAAAATAAAAATCAATCATATTACAGACCGTTCTATAATAGACAAAGTGTATGAGGCTTCCAGAAATGGAGTGAATGTTCAGCTATTAGTAAGAGGAAACTGCTCAATAATTACTGACATTGACAATGTAAGCGAAAACATTAGGATTGTGGGTATTATTGACCGTTTCCTCGAACATTCAAGAATCTTCATATTTGCCAACGGAGGTGATGAGAAATATTTCATGGGTTCTGCCGACTGGATGCCTCGTAATCTTTATAACCGCATAGAGGTGGTTACGCCGGTGTACGACAAGGCAATACAGGGTGAACTGAAACGGATAGTGGAATATGGATTGCGCGATAATATGCAGGGCAGAATAATAGATGGTAGTGGATTGAACTTAATGAACAAAGGTATAGACGATGTTCCTTTCAGATCGCAGGAAGCTCTATACAAAGATTATTTATCTGAAAATATTTAAAAGAATTATGAGTAAAAAGAAGGAAGTAGTAATGCACAGACATTACGGTGCCATTGACATTGGCTCTAACGCGGCCAGACTGCTGATTAAAAGATTTGACAAGGTGAATGGCGAAATTTCGTGTTCTAAGGAACTGCTGCTGAGAGTTCCTCTGCGACTCGGTTTCGATGTGTTTGGCAATGGCAGTATTTCTAAGGACAATGAAAAGCGACTGATGCATCTGGTTAAGTCGTACATGCACCTGATGAAAATATATGGTGTGAAACAGTACATTGCCTGTGCTACATCGGCTCTCCGTGATGCTACAAATGGCAAGAGCATTGTGAAACGTATTAAGGATAAGACCGGATTCGTAATACATATAATAAACGGAGAGCAGGAGGCAAGGGGTATATATAACAATCATGCCGAACGCTCTGAAAAGGGTAACTATATGTACGTTGATGTCGGCGGCGGCAGTACTGAGGTTAGCATGATTAGTAACGGGAACCTGATATGCAGTAATTCGTATAACATCGGTACTATAAGAATATTAAATAATGTAGTAAGGAATGAGGAATGGGACAGACTGAAGAAGGATATTCTTGATCTTGCCGGGATGTACAGCGGTATAAATATCATTGGTTCGGGCGGAAACATCAACAAACTCTACAGACTTATTGAGAGTCGTGACAAGAAACGCCAGAGAATTACAGTGAAATCGCTTTCTGACATCTGTAACGTGATGGCGAATATGTCGGTGTACGACAGGGTTTATACGTTCGGCATCAAATACGACAGGGCTGACGTAATAGTGCCCGCGGGAAGTATTTTCCTTGCCATTGCCGAACTGATAAAGGCTGAATACATATATGTGCCGACGATTGGTCTGTCTGACGGTATGATAAACGTGCTGTTCCAGAAGGACATGATGAAACTGCATAAGAGATATAAAGATGATGATAAAGATTTGAATGCAGATATTGATGATGAGGATTTTGATGAGGATGACAAAGAAAAGACTCTGTTGGAAGAGTTGAATAACGATGAATTAAAAGACGAAAAGAACGACTCAGATGGTAATAATGTTTTAGTTAAAAATGAACAGACTGGCGAGTCTGACGTAAACAATGACACACCGAATGACGATGATAAAAATAAATAGTTACTTCATGTCGCGTCATGAAATGTGTTATGTTTATTAAAAAACTGTATAATTAATAGTTAGTTAAGTTGAAATGTTACAATGTTACAGTTTTTATATTTAAACCCAAGGCGAAGGTATTTTAGTCATATTGTCGCTATGTCGTTATTGGGTATAACCTTTCTAATCTATTCCAGTTCGTATTGGAACTCTTAGGAGGATTACCACTACAAGAACATAATGAGAAAAACACTTTAGGCTGTCTTGTAAACTGCATTCATTACAAGACAGCTTTTCTATGTCTTGTTATTTGTGTCGTTATTGTCTGACATGGTATTTTATGAGTTGTCTGTTTGTACTGATTAAAATGAAAATGTCTCAAATTCATGTAATGATATTTTATATTTTCAGGTATTGTAAATATATGCGGTCTGAGCATAGTTTTACAGGCGCATATTTTGAAGAATAATTATGAATTTAACGGATAAACGTGCGTTTATAAAGTAACAAAAGTCATTATTAAATCGACGAGGCTGGCATTAAATGTGACTGAAATGAGGCGTATGATATACAATTTTCCATTAAATGTCGTGAATATTGATTTTTATTTCTGCTGCTGTTTGTTTATATCGCATTATTTTTATATCTTTACATTCAAATATAAAAGATGACATGCAGGCAGTTATAGAATATTTTTATGAAAATCTCTGGCAGTTATGGGTAATTGTCGGTATGCTGTGCCTCATATTAGAGTTGTTCAGCGGTGATTTTTTTATCATGTGCTTTTCAATAGGAGCTTTTGTTACGGCCGTTTGCAGCGTATTAGGAATAGGCTTCTATGTTCAGCTTGTCATCTTTGCTGTTATTTCCGTACTATGTTTATTCTTCGTACGTCCGTTTGCGCTCAAGTATCTTCATTCTGGCGAAGGCCGGCTGAGTAACGCAGAGGCTCTTATTGGTCGTATAGGCAGAGTGAGTACAACTATCGAGGCTCACGGTTATGGCCGTGTGGCAATAGATGGTGACGACTGGAAAGCCTGCGCCGTCAATGGAGATGAGATTCCGGTAGGAGCGAAGGTCCGCGTGGTTAGTATGGACAGCATAATTATTTCAGTAGAATTAATTTAAATCTTTATATTTATTATGGGAACAATAATATTAGCAGTTGTAATAATCCTCGCTATTATATTTGTAAAGGAAAGTCTTATTATAGTTTCTCAGTCGGAAACAATGGTGGTTGAACGTCTTGGCAGATACCATGCTACGCTTAAACCTGGTATTAACGTGATTATCCCGTTTGTAGACCGTGCTAAGGTTATCGTGGCTCTTAGCAGAGGTCGTTATATATATACAGGAAAGATAGACTTGCGCGAACAGGTTTATGACTTTGACAAACAGAATGTTATTACGAAAGATAACGTGCAGACACAGATTAATGCTCTGCTGTATTTCCAGATAGTTGATCCTTTCAAGGCTGTTTACGAGATTAACAATCTTCCTAACGCCATCGAGAAACTTACACAGACTACTCTGCGTAATATAATAGGTGAACTGGAACTCGACGAGACTCTTACATCTCGTGATACTATCAATAGCAAACTGCGTCTGGTTCTTGATGACGCTACTAATAAGTGGGGTATCAAGGTTAATCGTGTAGAACTTCAGGACATCACTCCTCCTGAGTCTGTCTTACAGGCAATGGAACTTCAGATGCAGGCTGAACGTAACAAACGTGCTACTATCCTTACCAGTGAAGGTGAGAAGGCTGCGGAAATTCTTAAGTCAGAAGGTGAGAAGCAGTCTACCATTAACCGTGCAGAGGCAGAGAAAGAGAAAGAAATCCTACGTGCTGAGGGTGAGGCACAGGCTCGTATCCGCAGAGCAGAGGCTGAGGCAGAGGCTATCCGCCGTGTGTCTGATGCCGTTAAGGATACAAAGACTAATCCGGCTAATTACTTGCTGGCTCGTAAATATATTGACATGCTTAACGAGGTGGCAAGTGGCGACAAGACCAAGACTGTTTACCTGCCTTATGAGGCCTCTAATCTGATGGGCAGCATTGGTGGCATTAAGGATTTGTTTAAAGACTAATGTGTGATGGAGAAATTTGATTTCGACCGCGTGTGGGATCGTCGCGCGACTAATACATATAAATATGGAAAGTTGAAAGATAACTTCGGTCGTGACGATCTTCTGCCTATGTGGGTGGCCGACATGGACTTTGCTGTTCCCGAATGTATCACGAATGCTCTTAACGAGCGTATGAAACATCCTATATTCGGTTATTCGCCTGAACCAGAGGGCTACAGGGAATGTATAGTGAAATGGATTGGTGACATTCAGGGCTGGAAAATAAAAGAAGACTGGCTTTCTTATATTCCTGGTATCGTGAAGGGTATAGGAATGGTTATAAACATGTTGCTCGAAAAGGGCGATAAGGTTGTAATACAGCCGCCTGTTTATCATCCGTTCCGTAATGTTCCTACGATGAGTGGCTTTGAGGTCGTGGACAATCCTCTTATAGAAAAGGATGGTACTTATGAGATGGACTTCGAGCAGTTGGAAAGTGTTCTTGATGACAGATGCAGACTGCTCATACTGAGTAATCCTCATAATCCTGCGGGTGTTATGTGGAGTCGCGAGACGTTGAAGCGTCTGGCAGAGATATGTAAGCGCCATAACATGATAGTGATATCTGATGAGATTCACTGTGACATGCCGTTGTGGGGAAATCATCACATTCCTTTTGCATCGGTATCTCCTGAAGCTGCTGAAATAAGCATAACATTCGGTGCTCCTTCTAAGACATTTAATATCGCAGGAATAGTAAGTTCTTATGCCATCGTTCCTAATGACAGTCTCAGAGAACGTTTCTTTGCTAAAATAGAATCTTGTGAACTTGGTTCGCCTCATGTGTTTGCTCCCATTGCTACAATGGCTGCATATACTCATGGAAACGAATGGCGCAAGGCTATGCTTGAGTATGTGGAAGGTAACATAAAGTTCGTTGAGGATTACTGTAGCAGGGAGATGCCGCAGATTAGGCCCTGGCGTCCGGATGCATCATTCCTTATATGGCTTGACTGCAGAGGTCTTGGACTTACCCATGACGAACTTATTGATCTGTTTGTCAATAAGGCACGTCTGGCAATGAATGATGGTGCGATGTTCGGACATGGAGGCAGCGGATTTATGCGTATGAATATAGGTACAAGTCGTTCGGTAATTAAGACGGCGCTTGATTTATTGAGAGATAATATAAAGAAGATTTAATCACTATTAATGCTTAATATTTGTATTGTGGCAGGTGCACGCCCTAACTTTATAAAGTTTGCACCAATAATAAGATCTGTAAACAAGTTTGCTGCTGCTGGTGAAGAAGTTGCCTGTAAACTGGTATATACAGGATCGGCAGATGATAAAGAGATAGAAGCTTCGTTGTTTGAGGATTTGCAGATTAATTCTCCCGATGTTTACTTAGGTGTTGACTGCGAAAGTCTTAACGAACTTACAGGAAAGGTAATGTCTGCATTTGAGGATTACCTCAATAAGAATGCGACCGATGTGGTATTGGTGGCTGATGACCTTGCATCGACAATGGCTGTGGCAATTGTTACAAAGAAGACAGGTCACAAACTTGCTCATCTTGTTGCAGGTACTCGTTCGTTTGATATGAAGATGCCTAAAGAAATCAATCGTCTTGTAATAGATGGTCTGTCTGATTATCTTTTCACCGCGGGCACACGCAGTAACAGTATTGTATGTCGTGAGGGCGCAGCTCTTAATAATGTTTATATGGTTGGAAACATCCTCATGGATACACTTCGTTTTAATATGCCTAAAATGAAGCGTCCGGCTATTGCAGACGAACTTAATCTTGAAGATAAGAAATACATTGTCTTTACCGTAAACCGCAAGGCTCTTCTGGCAGATGATGTTAATCTGTCAAGAATGGTTGAGAAAATGATTTCAGCAGCAGGTGACACCATTATCGTTGCTCCTCTCAGAGAACGTGCACGTGGTGTGCTTGAGAAATATAATGGAAACAATGGTTTCAGAATCGTAGAACCAATGTCGTATAATGAGTTCGGCTATCTTGCAGCACATGCCATGGGTGTGATAACAGACTCTGGTAATGTGGCAGAGGAAGCAACATTTAATGGCGTTCCGTGTGCAACGCTGAACAATTATACAGAACATGAGGAAACATTG
Organism: Prevotella sp.; assembly: GCA_020026195.1. GTDB lineage: Bacteria > Bacteroidota > Bacteroidia > Bacteroidales > Bacteroidaceae > Prevotella. Next base: position 8,816 of record JAHHQW010000052.1, on the reverse strand, counting down.
AAGCAGGGTACAAACGTTTTGGTTGGTGAGGATGCCGACAAACTGGCTGATGCTGTCAAGGCAATGGTGGAAGGTAAGTGGAAGCATTCTTCTCTGCCTGACAGATGGGACGGACGTACTGCTGACAGAATTGTCAGGGCTCTTATGCAGATTTAATTGAATACAAACTATATAACAAGATTATCTAATTATGGGAAAGACAGTAATGATTACAGGTGCTACAAGCGGTATTGGTGAGGCTTGTGCACTGCGTTTTGCCAAAGAAGGTTATGACGTTGCACTTACAGGTCGTAACTCAGAAAAACTTGAGGAACTGGAGAAACTCATCAGAGAAAAATATGCTGTTGACGTTATCTCTCTTCGTTTCGACGTTCGCGACCGTTCTGCAACAAAAGAAGCTCTTAAGACTCTTACAGGCAAATGGGCTAATGTTGATATTCTGGTTAATAATGCCGGACTTGCTCTTGGACTTGACAAGGAATACGAGGGCAGTTTCGTAGACTGGGACATTATGATTGATACCAACATTAAGGGTATGCTGAACATGATTCGTATGATAGTTCCGTTCATGGTAGAACGTGGTACAGGTCATATCATAAATATTGGTTCTGTTGCTGGCGATGCAGCTTATGCTAACGGTAATGTATATTGTGCTACAAAGGCTGCGGTAAAGACTCTTACCGATGGTCTGCGTATAGATCTTGCTGACACAGCAATCAGAGTAACTAATATCAAGCCTGGTATTGTAGAAACAAACTTCAGTGTAGTACGTTTCCATGGCGATAAGAAAAAGGCTGATAAGGTTTATGATGGTATCAAACCGCTTACAGGCGACGACATTGCCGACGTTGTATATTATGCAGCAAGTGCTCCTGCACATGTGCAGATTGCAGAGGTATTGGTTCTTGCAACACATCAGGCAAGCGGCTCGGTAATGTATAGAAAATAAGTTGATGCTTATGAATAATTTATCTCCGATACGAAAAGGAATTGTAGGTGTACAGTTCCTTTTCGTTGCTTTTGGAGCAACGGTACTCGTTCCGCTTCTTGTAGGTCTTGATCCGGCAACGGCATTGTTTACGGCTGGTCTCGGAACATTTATTTTCCACTTTGTTACTAAAGGAAAAGTTCCAATCTTCTTAGGTTCAAGTTTCGCATTTATAGCACCTATTATTGCAGCAACAGAAAAATGGGGTATGTCTGGTACACTTGCCGGACTTCTCGGTGTGTCTATTGTTTATTTTGTAATGAGTGCTATTGTAAAGATTCAAGGTAAAAAAATTATAGATAAGATATTTCCGCCTGTAGTGGTTGGTCCGGTGATAATCGTCATAGGTCTGTCGCTTTCAAACAGTGCCGTCAATATGTCGCAGGAGAACTGGATGCTTGCTTTTATATCGTTATTTACAGCAATTCTTGTACTTATATTTGCTAAAGGTATGCTTAAGCTGCTGCCTATAATTGCTGGTATAACAGCAGGTTATATAGTAGCATGCATATTAGGTGAAGTTGACTTTACTCCTGTCATGGAAGCTTCATGGTTTGCTCTTCCTAATGCAATAGTGAACTTCCATTTCCCTGACTTTCATCTGGAACCTTTGCTTTATATGATTCCTGTTGCCATTGCTCCTGTAATAGAGCATATTGGTGATGTCTATGTAGTAAGTAATGTGGCTCAGAAAGATTTTGTTAAGGAACCGGGACTTCACAGAACGATGTTAGGAGACGGACTTGCATGTTTTGCTGCTGCATTCTTAGGTGGTCCTCCGGTAACAACTTATTCTGAAGTTACGGGTGCTATGTCTATCACCAAGGTAGTCGATCCGATGGTAATACGTATTTCTGCTGCTACGGCAATTGTATTCTCTGTAATAGGTAAATTGAGTGCACTTCTACAGACTGTTCCAAAGGCTGTGTTAGGAGGTATAATGCTATTGCTGTTTGGAACAATCGCGAGTGTCGGTATACAGAATATATATCAGCATAAGGTAGATTTAAATGAGACTCGTAATGTAATAATTATATCAGTTATTCTGACAATGGGTATAGGCGGAGCTGTTCTTTCTTATGGAACTTTCGAGGTTTCTGGTATAGGACTTTCAGCTATTGTAGGCGTTATACTCAATATTTTATTACCTTCGAAAAAGAAAGAAAAAGAATGATTTTTAAAAGAATTATGGTGGTGGCAGTTTTGTTTGCTGCCATATTATCTGTTAATGCATCAGAAGTTAATGAAGTAGTACCAAAGCCTGAAAATGTTGAATTAGGCAGTGGCGTTTTCAATCTTACTGATGCATCTGTGACGTATAAGGACAAGAGTCTTAAGGATATGGCTCTTTATCTGGCATCGTCAGTAAATGTTTCCGTAAATGAAAAGAAGGGAAACATTGCTATTTCCTTAACTGATAAGATTGGTAAAGGCGGATATATACTGGACATAACACCGTCTGGAGTTTCTATTAAAGGAAACGGACGTGACGGTATAGCGGCCGGCATTTCTACATTACGACAGTTAGCGGCTTCTGACAGAATAAGAGTTCAGCATATAACTGATTCTCCTCGTTTCCAATGGCGCGGTTTTATGCTTGACGTATCACGTCATTTCTTTTCTAAAGAAGAAGTGATGTCAGTAATAGACTCTATTGCCAAATACAAGTTTAATAAATTCCACTGGCATCTTACTGATGATGAAGGATGGCGCGTAGAAATAAAGAAATATCCTCTGCTGACAAAGAATGGGGCATGGCGTAAACCAAATCATCTTGACCGCTTGTGTGACAGTCTTTATCATGCAACAAAGAATGATGCTATGCGAGTTCCGGAGAAATATCTTAAAGTATGCGACGATACACTTTATGGCGGATATTACACAAAAGAAGATATTAAGGAAGTTGTACGCTATGCCGCTGCCCGAGGAATTGATATTATTCCAGAGGTCGATATGCCTGGACACTGTCTCAGTGCTGTAAGTAATTATAAAGGAATATCTTGTTTTGAAACAATAGGCTGGGGTAAGACATTTACATCACCAATGTGTCCCGGTAAGGATAAGACACTTGAAATGTGTAAGGACATATATAAAGAGATTTTTGAGCTCTTTCCTTACAGATATGTTCATATGGGAGGTGATGAAGTTGAAATGATAAACTGGACTAAATGTCCCGACTGTCAGCGTCGTATTCGTGAGCATAGTTTAAAAGACGAACATGCACTTCAGTCATGGTTTACTGCCGAGATGGAACGTTTCTTTGAATCTAATGGCAGAAAGATGATTGGATGGGATGAGATGGCTGATTCTGAATTATCATCTTCAACGACAATCACATGGTGGCGTAACTGGTCGAAAGATGCTCTTGACAAGGCTCTTCGCAATGGTAATGACGTAATAATGTGTCCGATGTTCCCGACATATCTTTCTAATCCCAGTGGCAAGAATACTCCTGAAGCAATAGATAAATTTGATCCATTGTCAGATGAATACTCTACAGCATCTAAGGAAAATATCTTAGGAATACAGACTTGTATATGGTCGGAGAGAATACCTTCATACGAACGACTTATGCAGATTATGTTTCCGCAGGCACGACATATTGCTGCCAAGGCATGGGAAAAATAACAAAATAAAAATATACAAAAAGAGCATTACATCTTTACTGTGTAATGCTCTTTTTATTTGTCTATAAACTTACTATCTTATTAATAAATGGTTCCACACTCGGCATATCATGGAACAACAGGTTACATCCTTCAGCTTTTAATATTTCATCTGGCAGGGGACCTGTATTAACGGCAATGGTGAAAATGTTTGCAGCTACTGCACTGCGAACACCTAAAGGTGCATTCTCAACTACTATGGCCTCCCATGGATTTATTCCAGCCTTCTGCAACCCCTTAAGGTATGGCTGGGGATCGGGCTTGCCACGCTGTACGTCAAAGGCAGTAACCATATGATCTTTATCTATCATTCCGGGAAACTCGCGTTGCAGTCTTGCAAGGAGGGTAGTAGTGGCACTTCCTGTTACAATTACAACCTGAAGACCTGAATCAGATACAAGACGCATAAGATGTTCTGCACCTGGCATCTTCTGAGCTTTCGGACAGCTACGGAACCATCGGCTCTTCGTGTCGTACATACTCTGTGCCTCTTCGTCAGAAACTTCATGTCCGAGATGCTGGCGTGTAAGAATCTTTATAGTTTCAACGCCTCGCATACCTTCATATCTGTAAGCTTCAGACGCATCAATGTTAATGCCGTATTCAGCCATTGAAGCCTTCCACGAATGAGCATGATTAGGCATACTGTCAAAGAGTACACCATCCATATCAAAAAGCACGGCTTTAGGGCGGAAAGCCTCAAAGCCGTGTTTCGTAAGATATTCTTTTATCTCTGCATCGAACATTTAAATCTCCTTTGCAAGACGTTCTTTAATTGCTGCACTTTCTTTCTCGTAACCTGGTTTGTCAAGAAGAGCAAACATATTCTTCTTGTAAGCCTCTACACCAGGCTGGTTGAAAGGATTAACACTTAAAATGTTTCCGCTGATGCCACAGCCAATCTCAAAGAAATAGATAAGCTGACCGATGTAATATTCGTTGATTTCAGGCATTACGATGCGGATGTTAGGAACACCACCGTCAACATGAGCTAAGCGGGTGCCAAGTTCTGCCATCTTATTAACCTCGTCGATATGCTTACCAGCAAGGAAGTTCAGTCCGTCAAGATTCTCTTCGTCATTAGGGAAGAGGAGAGAGTGACGTGTGTTCTCAACGCTGATGACAGTTTCGTAGATAGAGCGTTCGCCCTGCTGAATCCACTGACCCATAGAGTGAAGATCTGTAGTGAAGTCACAAGAAGCAGGGAATATACCCTTGCCGTCTTTACCTTCGCTCTCGCCATACAGCTGTTTCCACCATTCGCTCATGAAATGAAGTTTGGGCTGATAGTTTACTAATATCTCAATCTTCTTTCCACCCTGATAAAGGATATTACGAACTGCTGCATACTGGGCAGCAATGTTATTCTCGAAAGGAACGTCAGCAGCACATGCTTTCTCCATGCTTGTGGCACCCTCTACAAGAGCCTTGATGTCAAATCCAGCACAAGCAATGGGGAGCAGACCTACCGGTGTAAGAACAGAAAAACGACCACCTACGTTATCAGGTATTACGAATGTATCGTATCCTTCTTTTTCGGCAGCCTTGCGAGCGGCACCCTTTACAGCATCAGTAATGGCTACGATAACCTTACGAGCCTCTTCTTTACCACGCTGATCCTCGCACTGCTTCTTGAGCAGACGGAATGTAAGAGCTGTTTCTGTTGTAGTACCCGACTTAGATATATTGATTACACCGAACTTCTTATCTTTAAGATATTCAGTAAGTTCGAACAGATAATCTTCTGAAATGTTGTTACCTGCAAAGATGATTGTAGGATTTTTCTTATCTCTCTGTAACCATGTGAACGAGTTGCTGAGAGATTCTATTACGGCACGAGCTCCGAGATAACTTCCGCCGATACCAGCAACAACGATTGTGTCGCAGTTAGCACGCAGAGCGTTAGCACAGTTCTGTACCATTCCTATGAAATCTTCCTTAATAGAAGACGGAAGGTGAAGCCATCCTAAGAAATCGTTTCCTGGACAAGTTCCCTCCTCGAGCATCTGCTGAGCTTTGGCAACAGCAGGTTTGATGTACTCAATCTCTTTTGAATCAAAGAACGACATTGCGTTCTTTACATTTAAACTAATATTCTTCATACCTAAAAAAACTATTTTACCTGAATGAGTCTGTTAACAACTTAATTTCAATCTGAGGAGATATTCTCTCATACAATATATTATATACAGCATCGAGTATAGGCATGTTAACGTGCCAGTGGCGGTTAATCTCCTTCATACATTTTGTGCCGAAATAACCTTCGGCAATCATTTCCATTTCTATCTGAGCACTCTTTACGCTGTACCCCTTACCAATCATCGTACCGAAAACACGGTTACGCGAGAAGTTCGAATATCCGGTGGCAAGAAGGTCTCCCAGATAAACAGAGTCGTATACACATCTGTCAATGGGATTTACGGCATCTAAGAAACGAGACATTTCCTGAACGGCGTTAGAAATAAGTACAGCCTGAAAGTTATCACCATATTTAAGACCGCTGCATATACCCGCTGCTATGGCATAGACATTCTTTAGTACTGAAGAATACTCGATACCTATTACGTCGCTGCTAGTCTTAGTTTTGATGTAATCGCTTTCCATTACGTCGGCGAGAGCCTGAGCTTTCTCAAGGTCACTGCATCCGGCAGTAAGATAAGTAAGACGTTCCAGTGCCACTTCCTCGGCATGCGACGGACCTCCGAGGCAGGCAAGGTTGCTATGCGGAACATCATACACCTGGTTGAAATATTCGCTACATACGAGGTTCTCGTCAGGAACGATACCTTTTATGGCCGTAACGATGAATTTCTCACGAATACGAGTCTTAAGTTTCTTAAGATGATTTTTGAGGTAAGGAGAGGGAGTCACAAAGATGAGAGTATCATAAGCCTGCACTATCTCGTTGATGTCGCTGGAGAAATAAATTTCATCCGTGTTAAAGCGTGCACCTACGAGATAAGCAGGATTATGTCCCATACGTTTGAAGTCCTCGATACGGTCGTCTCGTCGCATATACCATCCTATGTGGTGAGTGTTACCCACTACAATTTTGGCAATGGCCGTAGCCCAGCTACCTCCGCCTATTATGGCAATTTTACCGCAATCGAACATCTAAATGTAAATTGATCTTTATTCTTTGTTTTTGGCACTTTCAATCCATGCAGCGAAATCGTCTACCTTAGGATTCTCGTAACCAAGTTTGAATTTCTTATTTACGCCGCAGACATCCTGCTGAAGTTTCTGAGGATTAACATTGGCAATGTCTGAGATAAGGTTATATCCTGCCTTATTGAATACAGGAACCCATTCCTCAGCTACGCCGAGAGCCTTCCATTCTGCAACGCTGCTCTTAGGCATCTTCTTTTCAGGACGCATCTGAGGGAAGAACAATACTTCCTGAATAGCGCTCTGACCTGTCATGAGCATTACAAGACGGTCGATACCAATTCCGATACCACTTGTAGGAGGCATACCGTACTGAAGTGCGCGGAGGAAGTCCTGATCGATAATCATAGCTTCATCATCACCCTTGTCTGCAAGTCTCATCTGTTCCTTGAAACGTTCTTCCTGGTCAATCGGGTCGTTAAGTTCAGAATATGCGTTTGCAAGTTCCTTACCGTTAACCATAAGTTCGAAACGTTCTGTCAGACTGCTGTCCTCACGATGGAGTTTTGTAAGAGGTGACATCTCTACAGGGTAGTCGGTGATGAATGTAGGCTGGATGTATGTTCCTTCGCAGAACTCGCCGAACATCTCATCGATAAGTTTACCCTTACCCATAGTGTCGTCGATTTCCATGTCAAGCTTCTTGCATATCTCACGAATTTCTTCTTCGTTCTTGCCGCTAAGGTCGTATCCGGTCTTCTCCTTGATAGCTTCGAGGATAGGCAGACGACGATAAGGAGCCTTGAAACTAATAGTCTTGCCGTCAATTTCTACTTCAGGCTTGCCGTTAACTTCAGTGCAGATACGTTCAAGAAGTTTTTCTGTGAATTCCATCATCCACTTATAGTCCTTGTACTGAACATAAAGTTCCATACATGTGAACTCAGGGTTGTGTGTACGGTCCATGCCTTCGTTACGGAAGTTCTTGCCAATTTCGAACACACCTTCGAAACCACCTACGATAAGGCGCTTCAGGTAAAGCTCTGTAGCAATACGCATGTACATCTGTGTGTCAAGAGCATTGAAGTGAGTGATGAACGGACGAGCACTTGCACCGCCTGCAATAGACTGTAGGATAGGTGTCTCAACCTCTGTGTATCCGGCCTCGTCGAATACGTCACGCATTGTCTTGATGACCTTAGAACGCTTCATGAAGATGTCCTTCACGCCATCGTTTACAATAAGGTCCACATAACGCTGACGGTAACGCAGTTCGGGATCTTCAAATTTATCATAAGCTACACCATCCTTATACTTAACGATAGGCAGCGGCTTAAGACTCTTAGAAAGCAGTGTGAGTTCCTGAGCATGTACAGAAATCTCACCCGTCTTAGTCATAAATACAAAACCTTTGATACCGATGAAGTCACCAATATCGAGCAGACGCTTGAACACGTCGTTATACATTGTCTTATCTTCGCCCGGGCAGATGTCATCACGAGTGATGTATACCTGTATTCTGCCCTTAGAGTCCTGCAGTTCAGCGAACGATGCCTTACCCATGATACGGCGTGACATCATACGGCCGGCAATGCAGACCTCACGTTTTTCATCTTCTTTAAATTCAGCTCTTATATCTTCCGAATATGCATTTGTGGGATATTCGGCAGCAGGATAGGGATTGATTCCTAATTTCTTTAACTCTTCAAGACTCTGACGTCTTACAATCTCCTGTTCACTTAATTCTAAAACATTCATTTTGTTTATAAAATATATATTCTTTGGGTGCAAAAATAATAAATATATCCGAATGTTCCTAACTTTTCAATGCTAATGTTTGTCACTTATGCTGCATAAATGTTTAAAAAATGGTGTATTTCTTATTATTATCAGTTTGGCTGTTATACGTTCAATGGCGGAATAATTGATGATAAAAAGCTTCTGTTTTATTAAATTTAGTTGATATTTTTGAGCGTATAAATTATATTATGAGCCGATGTAGGCTCAGTAGATAAATCATGGGGATAAATTCTTTCACTTTGGATTATTACCTA
>JAHHQW010000051.1 GCA_020026195.1 Prevotella sp. | reverse complement strand
ACTGCTTCTATTGTTTAACTTTTAATTTTTCGGTAAAAAATTACCGAAGTATTGTTATTCTATTAAGAACATATTTAAGATGCCATTATGTTAGTTTTTTACGTCACTTTCGATAACAGAGATAAAAGAGAGAGCCCTTGATATAAATTTTGTATATATTACGAACATCCATTGTCATTTTAAAGAGAATGAGATATCGGCACTGCTCTTTTTCATCTTTATACTACTATCATTTACGAGTCTTTATTTTCTATAATATTCTGACAATAAGTCACTTATAATGACATATAGTCCTGAAAGACAGATAAAACTTTGTTAAATAAGCAACATACTATAACATTTCGTGACCAAATGGCGCAGTGTTTATTGTGGCATCATAATTGGAGGATAGTTAGTGAGTTCGATAATCAAAATAAGAACTCAAAAACAGAATAGTATAACTAAAAAATATGGAGGTATAATTATGACACTAGCAAGAAGAAATTACAATCAGGAATGGTTACCAAGTTTATTTAACGATTTGTTTGATAACAACTGGATGCCTAAAGCAAACGTTTCAGCTCCCGCTATAAACGTAAGCGAAACAGAAAAAACATTTGTAGTTGAAGTTGCTGCACCAGGTATGAAGAAAGAGGACTTCAACATATATCTTTCCGATAACGACAACTTAGTTATCTCTATCGAAAAGAAAGATGAGACGAACGACGAAAACAAGAAGTATCTGCGTCATGAATTTACTTACTCTAAATTCCAGCAGACGCTTGTACTTCCGGATTCTGTAGACCGTGAAAAGATCACAGCTTCTGTTGATAACGGTATTCTTACTATAAACCTTGAGAAAAAGTGTATAGAGGAATGCGAGAACAAACCTAAGGTAATAGAAATTAAGTAACCGTATTATTTAATATCTTTTTTAATCCCTGCACCAATCGGTACAGGGATTTTTTTATACATCAGAATAAATGAACATGGCATCTGTGTGCCGTCTATAAATGCAGACAATCAAAAATAAGTTTATCGTTCTTATGTAATACCATTCTTATATGTTAACTTTGCCAGCAGATAAAATTCATAATAATGAACGAAAGGGAGACCATACGTCTTAAAGACTTATCAATAGGCTATCGTAATGGAAAAAATACTAAAACCGTAGCTACAGACATAAATGCATCACTGCATTGCGGATGTCTTACCTGTCTGTTAGGAGCAAACGGAATTGGTAAGTCTACTCTTCTGCGTACTCTTTCCGCCTTCCAGCCGAAACTCTCTGGAAGTATATTCGTCGGAGACAGAGAAATAGACAGTTACAGCAGCAAGGAACTTTCAAGACTTATCGGAGTTGTCCTGACAACAAAACCCGACGTTCGTAACATGACGGTCCGCGAACTTATAGGTCTGGGAAGGACTCCTTATACAGGTTTCTGGGGAACAATCTCAAAAGAAGACAGATACATAATAGAAAAATCTATAACACTCGTAGGCATCGAGAAACTGTCAGACAGAATGATTTATACGCTGAGCGACGGCGAACGTCAGAAAGTTATGATTGCCAAAGCTCTTGCACAGGAGACTCCAGTTATCTTTCTCGACGAACCTACGGCTTTTCTCGACTTTCCAAGCAAGGTAGAAGTGATGCAGCTTCTAAAACGACTTACACGCGAAACGGATAAGACAATCTTTTTATCTACTCACGACATGAGTCTTGCTTTGCAGATTGCCGACAGTATATGGCTCATGAGCAATAATCAAATTACGATAGGTTCGCCAAAAGAACTGGCAGAAACTAAGGTCCTGACTGATTTTATAGAACGCGACGGAATAATATTCGACAAAGAAACATTAACAATAAGGATAAAACAATGAAATCGTACACTAGCACTCTTGTTGTAGAAGAACAACACACAGCAGCAAAAATGGGTTCGGGCGACCTTCCCGTCCTGGCAACACCTGTAATGGCAGCACTTATGGAAAATGCAGCAATGAAAGCAGCTGCCGACGAACTGCCAGCAGAAGAAACTACAGTTGGTGGTTACATCGAAACTTCTCATCTGTGCCCGTCACCTATAGGCGCAACAGTATCTGCCACAGCAGAACTCATAAAAGCTGAGGGCAAGAAACTTACATATAAAGTAACGGCACGCGAAGGTGAAAAGGTAATTGGCGAGGCAACTCACATTCGATTTGTGGTAAACCGCGAAAAATTCATGAAGAAGGTTATGGGATAAAATTGAAAGCTGTCTGACTTTCCTTTATCTGAGAACGTGTATCATAAATAGATTATGGGAATCAGACTGTTCTTTCAAAGACAATAATGAGAAGGTACTGAAAAGTACTACTCAGATGTATTCTCAAAGATAGAAAGATAAAAAAATCTCGAAGGTAACATTCTTCGAGATTTTTTATTATGTCATTATTACAAATTTCACAGAATTATAGTAAGACTTCAGAAAATCGTCTTACACTGTCTACCCTGCTAAATAGAAGTTATACGATCTGCAATTGTTTCGCACGCATCTTCTAACAAGTCAAGAGCAAGTTCGAAATCAGCATCACCACCATAATAAGGATCTGGAACATATCTGTGCTTTGGGTGATTACGCAAATAACTGCCTGTCATATACACCTTATCCATGTCTGCCGATGTTCGCGACTTAGCTTTCAGTGCCTTGTAGTTGGCATCGTCCATTACAAAGATGTAATCGAACTTATCAAAATCCGATGTAACGAACTGTCGTGCGTGACTGTCAAAGCAATATCCGCGCCTACTGCCGTGACGGCGCATACGTATGTCAGGAAGATCACCAACATGCCAGTCGCCTATTCCGGCAGAATCTATAAAGAACTTATCAGCAAGTCCTCTGTCCTCAATGATTTTTTTAAAGATTCCCTCGCCAGCCGGAGAACGGCATATATTACCAAGACACACAAACAGAACTTTCTTCATGCGCTGCAATTATTTATTACGCATCTCACGAAGCATGGTAAGAGCCTTGTTCTCGGCAGCTTCCATTATTTCACGCTCGCCCTGTCCCTTGTCATTAATTCCGCAGAGATGAAGAATACCATGAATTATAACACGGAAAAGTTCTTCTTCATACTTTGTATTCTGCTGTTCTGAATTAGAACGAACGGTATCAAGACTTATGACAAGGTCGCCGTTCAGGACATCGTCTTCATCATAATCAAACGTGATGATGTCTGTATAGTAGTCATGATTAAGATATTCTCTGTTTACTTCAAGAATCTTTTCATCATCTACAAACATGTATCCTATTTCGCCAACCTTACGACCGTAAGTAGCTGCAACGGCACGTATCCATGCAGTTGTTTCACGTTTTTTGATTTTAGGCATCTTAACGCCTTCACTGTTATATGTTATCATATCATTTATGATTTGTCGGAATCTCTGGTAAATATTCTTCAGCATCATGACCGAAATGTTTCAGTTCACGAACCATCGAAGAACTTATACTCTCATATTGTGGCTCCGCATAGAAAAGTATCGTGTCGATATCTCCTATCTGCTTGTTAATGTCGGCCTGACCGCGCTCGTATTCAAAGTCGCTTACACTTCGAACACCTTTGATAATAAATTTAGCACCTTCCCTGCGGGCAAAATCTACAGTAAGATCCTGATAACTCTTAACCTCTATCTTGGGCTCGTCGGCATACAGATTACGTATGTTGTCCATACGCACCTCGGTACTGAACATATAACGTTTGCGCTCATTGACACCAACTCCGATTACAATCTTATCGAAGAGAGGTAAAGCCCTGCGTACTATCGACGCATGACCAATGGTAAACGGATCAAAACTGCCTACAAATATTCCTATTCTCATGTATCTTACTCTAATCAAATAAACTTCCCTGCACTGATGCAGCCTGCGGGGGCGTTCTCTTAAAATGTTCAAATGCAAGAGTCGTGGCCATTCGTCCGCGCGGAGTACGCTTTATAAAACCTTCCATTATTAGGAATGGTTCGTAAACTTCTTCCACGGTACCAGCATCCTCGCCTATTGCAGTAGCTATAGTTGTTATGCCGACAGGTCCGCCCTGAAATTTGTCTATAATGGTGAGAAGAATCTTGTTGTCTATCTCGTCAAGACCAAACTTATCTATGTTCAAGGCTTCAAGAGACATGCGTGTTATTGAGAGGTCAATCTTTCCATTACCGCGAACCTGAGCGAAATCGCGTACTCTGCGAAGCAAAGCATTTGCAATACGCGGGGTACCACGGCTACGACCGGCAATCTCAAGTGCCGCATTATGATCAATGGGTACACGCAGTATCCCGGCTGAACGTTCAACAATCTTGGTAAGTGTTTCGGGATCATAATATTCCATGTGCAGATTGATTCCGAAACGAGCACGAAGCGGAGCCGTAAGCAGACCGCCACGGGTTGTTGCTCCTACAAGCGTAAACGGATTTAGATCTATCTGTATGGAACGGGCTGACGGACCTTTATCTATCATTATATCAATACGATAGTCTTCCATTGCAGAATAAAGATATTCTTCTACAACTGGAGAAAGACGGTGTATCTCATCAATAAACAATACGTCATTAGGCTCTAACGACGTCAGTATTCCGGCAAGGTCGCCCGGCTTATCCAGAACTGGACCGCTGGTAATCTTAATACCTACGCCGAGTTCATTAGCTATAATGTTACTAAGTGTTGTTTTTCCCAATCCCGGAGGACCGTGCAGAAGTGTATGGTCCAAAGGCTCGCCGCGCAAACGTGCAGCCTCGACAAACACGCGGAGATTATCGACAACTTTATCCTGTCCGCTGAAATCGCCAAATGCGAGCGGACGCAAAGCTATCTCAAATTCCTTCTCGCTCTGCTGCGGTGCACTCTGCTGCCTTATGTCAAAATCTTCTTCCATCGGTAATCACTCTTTATGTCTGCAAAGATAATACAATAATATGAAAAGTTAAGCACTTTGTTTAAAGATAGTTACAACTAAGTACTTATAATGTTACAGATACAAATAATAAAATCCCGGCTACGCTTTCACGACAACCGGGATTTCTTTTAGATTTATGTAAGTTTATGTATGATTATATTCTCTTTTTTTCTATCACTCCTATAACCTTGTTGATTATATTGTCGGGAGCTATATTCTTCATACATGCGTAATTTCCACGTATACATTCCTTATCTCCATATATACTGCACGGACGACAAGGAAGGTCAAGCTGAACCGCATTGTCTAAACTCTGGTTCCATCCCATAAAGCCTGCAAAAGGATGTGTTGCACCCCATACGCTTACCACGGTGGTATTTACAAGTGATGCCAGATGCATGTTTGCACTATCCATGGATATCATTACGTCAAGATGACTCATAAGGATGAGTTCCTGATATAAACCTGCCAGGTTTGGAGATGCCTTTACAAGCTGCTTATACTTTGCGCACCATTCATCGAAGACCTTTATTTCTTTCTCTCCGCCTCCGAAAAGATAAATCTTACATTCAGGATAACGCTTGATGAGCCCTACTATAACTTTCTCCATCAGACGAGGAGGATAAATTTTTCCCTGATGTGCAGCAAACGGTGCTACTCCAATCCAGCACTCATCCTCTGACTTTCGTGGTACAAAAGATACCGGAAGTTTTGAGAGATCTCCCTTGCCCTCTGGAAAGAAAGATTTAAACTCTACTTTTACCGGATAACCGAGCTCTGCCAGTACCTCTGCATAATTGTGAAAAGACGTTGGCAACTGTACAAGCTGCTTGTCGTCTACAGCCACAAGGCGGCTGCGACTCTTTCTGTGTTTATTGATGTGAGCAACCTTATATCTGTCGATGTTGAAACGTGCACGCAGATATTTAGAGCGCAGTACATCGTGAAAATCAGCTATTGCGGTAAAATTCTTAGACGTAAGACGCCTGTAGAGAGCGTTTAACCCTCTTATACCATGATACTCCTCCTTCAAATCGGCTTCCATGAAACCGACATTAGGCGCAAGATTCTCGAACAGCGGACGCGCAAAGGCCTTGCTCATGAAAGTTACACGTAAGTCTGGATATTGCTTTGCCAGCGAATAGACTACGGGCACTGCCATTGCCACATCACCAATAGCCGAAAACCTTATAATCAGTATCTGTTCGGCTCTCATTTCTTAGTGTTACCGTACAATATAGGATTGGTAGAAGGATCATTGTACATTTTCATCTGACGATAAACCTTCATGTACTTGCGGCCTGCTTCGATATCTTCTATCAACTGGTCAATAGCTGTTGAGAGGTCCTTCTGCTGTTCCAGAAGCACATTAAGCTTTGAAGTACATTTCTCTATATGTTCTGCCGATGCATCAGTACGCATTGTCTGCTCCTTCATGTGATATATCTTGAGAGCAAGAATTGAAAGTCGGTCAACAGCCCATGCCGGACTTTCTGTATTAATACGTGCATCAGGAAGAATCTTGACGTCGCTATATTTTTCTCTGAAATAACTGTCTATCTGTTCCACAAGATCTGTACGATCCTGATTGCTGCGGTCAATACGTCTCTTCAGTGTAAGTGCTGCAACCGGATCTATCTGCGGATCTCTGATAATATCTTCAAAATGCCACTGAACCGTATCGATCCAGCATTTTAAGTATAAGCGATTGTCAATTGAATTTTTATCGTATGGATTATTAATCGGTGTATCAACGTTATCTGTTACATGATAATCGTCAATAACCTGATTGAAAATCAAATTGCAATGTTCTGTAAATGACATTTCTTAAGGTATTTTTAATTAATAGTGCAAATATATATTTTTATTTTTGATTGAACAACTAAATATCGACTTTTTAGGTGTAAGGTGTATTTTTTTGTATTTTTGCACCATGTATAAATTATGTCACAAATGAAAATAGTAATAGACGACAAAATTCCTTATATAAAAGAGGTTATTGCAAAGATTTCCGACAACGTAATATACAAAAAAGGAGCCGATATATGTAACAGCGACGTGAAAGATGCTGATGCACTAATAG
Source organism: Prevotella sp. (assembly GCA_020026195.1). GTDB lineage: Bacteria > Bacteroidota > Bacteroidia > Bacteroidales > Bacteroidaceae > Prevotella. Next base: position 10,559 of record JAHHQW010000051.1, on the reverse strand, counting down.
TAAGAACCCGAACCAAATGCAACAGGGAACTGTTAGAAGGCAGCAATGTAAAATTTATTGCCACTGCAACGATCGGATTCGACCACATAGACACAGAATACCTGAACAAAGCCGGTATAACATGGATGAACTGCCCTGGTTGTAATTCTGGCTCTGTTGCACAATATCTTAATTCGGTTCTTATCCTCCTTGAGAAGGAGAAAGGTGAAGACTTAAAAGACATGACACTGGGTATTGTAGGATGCGGACATGTAGGACAGAAAGTTAAAGCAGTTGCCGAGAAGCTTGGCATGAAGGTGCTGGTTAACGACCCACCACGAGAAGATGCTGGTGAAAAAGGTAATTTTGTTTCCCTTGAACAAATAAAAGAGGAATGCGACGTAATAACATTTCATACTCCTATGGTGCGCGAAGGTAAATACAAGACCATACACATAGCAGACAAGGATTTCTTCAATTCACTTGGCAAACGTCCTTACATTATTAATACAAGCCGCGGAGGTGTAGTAGATAACAAAGAGCTTCTCAACGCTATTAATGAAAACAAAGTAAAAGACGCCATAATAGACACATGGGAAAATGAACCCGACGTCAATCTTGAATTACTAAAAAAAGTGTTTATCGGCACACCTCATATCGCAGGTTATTCTGCAGACGGAAAAGTAAATGCTGACAACATGGTTATTGAAGGTTTATGCAAATTTTTTAAATTAAAAAACACATTTTGCATAGTTCCGCCTAAACTTTCAGAAGACATTGAGTTTTCGAAGGACTTCAAAGAATACTCATTGCAATTATATAATCCTTTGGTAGATAGTAAGAAACTAAAATCTGAGCCTTATAAATTTGAAGATTTGAGAGGTAACTACCCAATAAGACGAGAATATTTCAATAAAGAAGCTTAATATATTGCACAAACGGATAGCGAGTGTGCAATAAAAGTGGTTTTTTATAAAGAAATATTTGCGTACATGGATTTTAATTTGTTTCTTTGCAGCGAATTTTCAGACAAGAAATTAGTATAACATTTAAAAAAATTTAGAATTATGTCAGAAATTGAAGCTAAAGTAAAGGCAATTATCGTAGACAAACTTGGTGTTGAAGAGGCAGAAGTAAAGCCTGAGGCAAGTTTCACAAACGACCTCGGTGCAGATTCATTGGATACAGTAGAACTGATCATGGAATTTGAAAAGGAATTCAATATTTCTATTCCTGATGATAAAGCTGAGACAATCGCTACTGTAGGCGATGCTATCAAATATATCGAAGAGAACGCATAAGCGTCCAATCTTTGAATAATATGGAATTAAAAAGAGTAGTTGTGACAGGCATGGGAGCCGTCACTCCTGTAGGTAATACTGCCGAGGAAACTTGGAAGAACCTTGTAGCAGGAGTCAGCGGCATCGCTCCTATCACATTATTTGACAGTTCAGGTTGCAAGACCCATTTTGCAGGCGAAGTTAAGAACCTTAACATAACCGACTTCATTGACAGAAAAGAAGCACGCAAGATGGACCGTTACGCACAGCTTGCCTTAATCTCAGCAACACAGGCGGTTGAAGATTGCGGAATTGACCTGGACAAAGTTAATAAGAACCGAATTGGTGTTGTAATCGGTGTTGGTATCGGTGGTATCAGAACTTTCGAAGAGGAAGTTTCATACTACGCACAGCACATGGAAAATGGAGCTAAGTTCAATCCGTTCTTCATCCCCAAGATGATTGCGGACATAGCTTCAGGCCAGGTTGCAATACGTTTTGGTTTCCACGGACCAAATTACACAACGACTTCGGCATGTGCTTCGTCAACAAATGGTTTGGCAGATGCATATAACCTGATTCGTCTTGGTAAGGCGGACATGATGCTCAGCGGTGGTGCTGAATCAGCCATCTGCGCCTGTGGCGTAGGCGGTTTTAATTCAATGCACGCAATTTCAACACGTAATGAAGACCCAGCAGGAGCATCTCGTCCATTCTCTAAGAGTCGAGACGGATTCGTTATGGCAGAAGGTGCCGGATGTTTGGTTCTTGAAGAATATGAGCACGCTAAAGCACGTGGTGCTAAGATTTATGCTGAAATGGTAGGTGCTGGAATGAGTGCCGATGCATATCATATCACAGCATCACATCCAGAAGGTCTCGGAGCTAAACTTGTAATGCAGGCAGCTCTTGACGATGCAGAAATGCAGCCGGAAGACATCGATTATATCAATGTTCACGGTACATCTACTCACGTAGGTGATATTTCTGAGGCAAAGGCCATAAAGGAAGTATTCGGCGATCATGCTTTCAAACTAAACATCAGTTCGACAAAATCAATGACTGGTCACTTGTTAGGTGCAGCCGGTGCTGTTGAAGCAATTGCAAGTATAATGGCAATTAAAGACGACATCGTTCCTCCTACAATTAACCATGCAGATGACGATAAGGATGAAGAAATTGACTACAATCTCAATTTCACATTCAACAAAGCGCAGAAACGAGAAGTTCGTGCTGCAATGAGCAACACATTCGGTTTCGGAGGTCATAACGCTTGCGTTATTTTTAAGAAATATGACGAATAATTTTATTGATAAGATAAGGCTCCTCTTTCTCAAAGAAGATAAGGAGCTTTATCTTTCTTTATATTCCATCATCGGATTTTATCCACATAACATAGAATACTACAAGCTGGCTCTTATGCACAAAAGCATTGCAAAGAAAACAGCAAAAGGCAAGCCGGCAAATAATGAGAGATTAGAATTTTTAGGAGATGCTATTCTCGATGCTATTGTGGGAGATATTGTTTTTCATCATTTCGACAGCAAAAAAGAAGGATTCCTCACTAACACAAGAAGTAAGATTGTTCAGAGAGATACTCTGAATAAACTTGCCCACGAACTTGGAATCGACAAACTTATCCTTTCTTCAGGACGCAATTCTTCTCACAACAGTTATTTGGGAGGAAATGCGTTTGAGGCATTGGTAGGTGCAATTTATCTTGACAGAGGATACAATGCCTGTATGCGTTTCATGGAGAAACAAATACTCAGTCATCTCATTGACATTGATAAAGTTGCATACAAGGAGGTCAATTTCAAGAGCAAGCTGATAGAATGGGGACAGAAAAACCGTGTAAGAATAGTATACAGACAGGAAAGTCAGGAAACTGATAAAAACGGAAGTCCTATATTTTCATACAGGGTTCTTATTGAAGACATCGAATGCTGTGCAGGAAAGGGTTATTCAAAAAAAGAAAGTCAGCAGGAGGCATCAAAACATACTATACAGCTGCTTCATGACAGACCCAAACTGATAGATGAGATTTTTACAGCAAAAGGAAACCGTACAAAGATGGAGGAGACTCCTGTACAGGTTTTACCCGACACTGCAAACAATTCGGATTTTATAAAGACAAATCCTCAGCAAGAGACAAATGAACCTGATGACAGCGAAATAAAGAAAGAGAAAGAACCAATCCTTGACAAAAAGGATTTCGATATGTCAGACATCAAGATTACTGGCAAAGTTTCGAAGGAAGATATCATAGAAGCTGCAGAAAACGCAGCATTTAAAGAACAATAGTACATCTTTACTAATAAGAAAGGACCGATAATAGTTTTCTATATTATCGGTCCTTTTCGTGTATAAATACGCCAGTTTTTCGATTTCTATTCTCGTATTTAGATGAGATTTACTATTTTTGTGCAATAATACCTTGAAACAATAATAATGAAATACATATACAATAGAATTACTTTACTATTATTCTTAATATTACTTACATTTACACCTTCGTCCGGAGCCTCAACCGTATATACAAAACATTATCATAAATGGATGGAATTTTCTTCTGACGAACTTCTTAAAAGAGGAGACAGGTTCTTGCGTGTAGAAAACCAGATAGACAGTGCTCTTGTTTGCTTCAGTATAGTAAACAACATGTATAATAAAAACATGAGCGATGAAGAAAAGTTAAACTGCTGTAAAGCTGGTTTCGGGAAATGGTACATATATTTTGCTAAAATATATGATTACACTAAGGCATACGAATCTCTTTTGAATGCCAAAGAAATTCTTACAGAATCTAAACTCGATTATCCTGACATAAACCTCGCTTTTGCCGTATTCTATCACACTCTTGCCGGATACAGCTACGATACAGCACTTGAAAAGGAATCATTCGAATACTGTATGGATGGTTTCTGGCAGGCTTACAAACAGAAAGACCAACGTCTTCTTGATATATTTTTCTGCAATATAATGTTAGTGTCAGAAACACTTGACAAGATTCAATCGCTTGATAAAGAATGGAACGCATATAAAGAATTCAAACACAAAGAATCGTTTAATTACAGATTCAATATTCTGCAATACAAGGCACGCCTTTTAAAGAGTCAGAAAAAGTACGATGAAGCACTTAAACATGCAGACGAACTTATTGCCATTTCACAGAAAAATGCCATTGATCCAAGAAGAACAAACATAGCATGCTCTCTAAAGGCCGTAATATTATATGCAGGAAAAGACTATACCGCAGCAATACGTCTGTTAAAAGATATGGAAAAGATGCTTGTTAAGGAAAATCTCACAGACTGCAGACTTGGAGTATATGATTTCCTCACAAAATGTTATGACAAACTTAACGATAACACAAACTCCAATAAGTTTGGAAACAGATTTTTTCTTCTCAAGGATAGTATAATTAATCTCAAGCAAATGACAAATGTCAGCAAAATTGCATTCATTAATGAGATTAAAGAAATGGATAATGAGATTAAAGAGATAAAATATAAACGTAAGTCTGAAATGTTATTACTAACACTCAGCACCGTATTCTCACTTACCCTTCTTTGCTTCATAGCACTTCTTTTCCATAAGAACAAACAGCTTAAAAGTAAGAACAGAAAACTGTACGAAAGGAACATAGAAATGATGAACTCGGAAGATCAAGAGATAAAAAACATAACAGTTCAAAGAACTTCTGCAACAAATGGCATAGCTATGAACGAAGAGTTTACAAATACGTCAAAGGATGAAGAACAAATAAAAGAGGATTACGACAGCGATACAGATGGAGAAAAATACAAAAACAGCAGTCTCAGTGCAGAAGACAAAAAAGAACTTTTGGCTAAAATTCTCTGTGTTATGGAAAATATAGATGAGATATGTTCTGTATCATTCTCTGCAGAGCGTCTTGCACAACTCTGCAATTCCAAATACAAATATGTATCTCAGGTAATCAATGAAAAATACGGATGTAACTTTAATATGTTCCTTAATAAATTTAGAATAAAAGAAGCCTGTCGTCGTTTTTCAGATGTTGATAAATATGGTCAGTACACCATTGATGCGATGTCTCAGGGGCTCGGATTTAAGTCCAGAACTACATTTACATCATCATTTAAAAAAATAATCGGACTTACTCCATCTCAATATTCAAAACTTGCAAAAGAAGATAAAAACAAATCTTTATAGACAGAAACGACCATTTTGTATCTTAAGAAGACCTTTGAAAAACTTTATTTTGGTTTAAAATCATGATTTTGAACCAAAATAGAGACTTATTTTATCATTTTCAGTAATTTTTTAGTTTAATTTGCGAATAGGTTCAGTGAGAAACTGAGTGACAATACTGAAATATACATAATTAATTTAAACAAGAAAACACTATGAAAAAAATTATCGCATTATCAATGATGCTGTCAATCGCAGCATCTGTATTCGCTCAAGGTACAAACAAAGTATCTGTTACAGACTCTATATTTCTGGATGAATTCAATATTAATGATGTAACCGTCACAGGCTTGAACGATGACGGAAGCATCATATACGGAACTAATGGTAGTGGTTCTGCAGTAACATACGATTTTAAAAATACAAATCCACTTAATATTGTAACAGCTACAGATGCTGATTATTTTGGAATCAGTGTAGCAGGCGTTACTCCAGAAAGAGATATTTTATTAAGCCACTATATGTTTTCATATTTCTACAATTTGAAAGATGGCTCTAAAGTTAATATCGAATCTCCAGATGAAAATTTTGGAGTAGATGCATGGGACATTTCTGCAGACGGCAAATACGTAGGATACAATCTTACAACATCAGGTTATGAGGTTATCCCCATGGTTGCTGAAAAACAAGAAAACGGCACATATAAACTTATATATCTTGAATACGATCCTTACGATGCAATGGGATGTACTGCACAGTACACACAGGTACGTTTTATCAGTGATGACGGAAACTATATCATGGGTATACAGCCTGATAACAGAGGCATGGGCGGTCGTCTTGTAGTATGGGAAAAACAGGCAGACGGTTCTTATAAGTTCACAACACCTTTGGACGAATATATTTACGACTTAAGCGTAGAGAAACCAGGTCTTGCTCCTGAATGGAGTGACTATGTTACAGCTGATTATGAAACAGAACGCGAGCTCTTCGATCAACAGTCAGCAGAATTCGACAAGATTTTCAAAGAATATGAAGATAAATACAGCAAGTTCACAAGAAATCATTCATCTCTTGATATATATAGAATGAATAAATCTACTAGAAGCAACACCATCTGTATGGCATTCTATGATAACAGAGTAAGCCAGAATATGGACTTAATTCCTGTATACTATAACTGTGAAACAAAGAAGATAACAGAATATCCTGACATGATTAATTCAGTTGGTATGGACGATCTTCCTGGCGGCGGATACATAGCTGTTTCTGAACAAGGAGGTCTCTATTCTCTTACAGCAATTGACGAACAAGGCAATAAGAAGCCATTTGAAACATGGTTCAACGAGATAACAGGAGAAGACATCTCAAAGTATTTCACATTCACTTTCTATGATTTCATGACCGATCAGGAAGTTTCTGGAGTATTCCCAGGCCTTCCCTACTTCAGCAAAGATGGTAAGACTCTTGCATTCGCAGGTCTGAACCCTGAATTAGGAAAAACAACTTCCATATTTAGATTTGATACTGATATATTTGCAATGACAACAACAGATATCAAAGCAAACGTTACAGACGAGATTAAATTTGGCAATAATAAGATTATGATTGGTGCAGACAAACAGGGTGTTGCAGACATCTACACACTAAGCGGTGCTAAATGTGGATCTTATGTTGTAAACGGAACATTCGATTTCAGCAATGTCCTTTCTAAGGGTGCATATATTGTTAAGATGAATATAGAAGGACAGAAACCAATTTCAACAAAAATAATAGTTAAGTAATAAATTTACAGGCAATAATTTGAACATACCGGCCATCTGTTGTGAAACACATGGTCGGTTTTTATTTTCATTCTCTACAAAGTTATTCTTAAAATATTTCCTCACAATCATGGCATATACAAACTAATATATACATTAATAAACTTATGTATATATGCCTGTCAGAGAACCAATAAGCATAACAATATCTTTGTTATATATAATGTATAATACAGACACGTCCTATCATTTATATAATTGTTATTGGAGAGCACAGCATAAAATATTCTTATGTATTCTATCTCATTTAGAATGATAATAAATAACCGAATACACAAATACGCATAATACTATAACACACTTTCATTGAAAATAAGATTCCGTCCTTAAGTACAGGAATCATAAACATAAATAAAAACAGGGCATATACATAATGGTATATGCCCTGTTTATTATATCAAGTTACCTATAATAACCCTACTCTTAGTAAAGCATCTTAGATGTTTTAGATGTACCGTCAGTATAAACTGTAGTTACAACATTTACACCCTTAACAGGAGTATTAACACGAACGCCATTTACTGTATAGTAAATCACTTCTTTGATTTCCTTACCATCCATGTTCTGTTCGTCAATACCATTATGCTCTTTCTTAGCCCAAACACGGTTAGAGCGTATTTCCTGACCAGCTGTTGTGTTGATAATTTCAATTGCTATGTCATCTACACCACTTTCATAGATATACAGGAAAGAAGCACCCTGGCCAATAGTAAGACCATCTGTAAACAGATAAGGAACTGTTTCCATGTCTGCTTCCAACTTACTGTGGAAACTCTTCAAGAAAGTATAAGGAATAACTTCTCCGTTCTTATCAACAAATATCTGGTAAGAGATGTTTTCAGGCAAGATGTAACGGCCGTCTATATCCTCTGTAGGAACTGTAATTTCTACATTATAGCAGCCTTCTTCAGCTGTGAAGTCTTCATACAAAGTAAACTTAGGAGCTTTAGGCTGATAAGCCTTACCATCGTTTAAATTAAATTTAGGATCACAACCAGCTATGATATAAGCAATATTAACTGAAGGCTTTCCACCATTAATCAAGAATGTTGCATTATCCTTAGAAGAAAGGATCTGATGTTCCTTATCATAAGCAAATTCCAAATTAGGCATAAAGTCATAACGATATTTCTTGATTGTTCCGAATCCAGGATATTCAATCTCTTCAAGTCTATATTTAGCGCCACCGAAATAAGCTACAGCACCCATTTCTTTAATTTTACCCAGATACTGGTCTGATTCAAATACGACCTTGTCACCAGTAATTGTACCTACTACAGCTACTTCAGGTTCCAACATTGGGAATCCTGCAATATACATTTTATTGTTATTACTATCTACAGCAACCTTAACGTTAAGATATGCACCCTTTCCTTCTTCATTATAACTGAATATCCAGTCCTGTTTTTCAAGGTTTTCAGGAACGATTGTAGTAGTTTCACTATTAGGAGTATAAACAGACTCGAAATCACCAAATCCATTCCACTGGAAATTATTTGTAAACACGAGTCCATAAATAGCATCTCCATTGTCTGTACCGTCTAATGAGATAACACCTGTAGCTTCGTCAATTGTGAAAGTCATGTTTGTTGCCTCAAAGTCAGGAACGTATACATAATCGCTTTTACGAACCAGACGGCTAGTTATTACACCATAGTCACCTTCTTTATTAAAGTCCAGAGTCTGATAGAGAGGCATTATAATCTTATTACCTTCCTTTGTACCCTTAACCCAAGTTTCAGCAGAAACCTGTGTAATAGGATCCTTCATATAAACAGTCTTGCCATCATTAGCAAATACAATATTCATTATGAAGCCAGTCTGTTCTTCTTCAATTATCTCACCCCAGTTCTTGTAATAAGACATACCAGAACGAGCATATGTCTTCAATTCACCTTCAGGCTGCTGACGAATGATTTCAGGATTAATGTTGATTTCGGGTAAAGTAGACAACTTAATGTTATGGAGAGAATTCAGATATAAGATATCATAATTTACGATGTTCTCAAGAACATACATGTCAGAATAATATCCCTTAGTAGATTCATCATAAATAAGTTCAAAGTCTCCAACCTCAAGCATTCCGTTTACGACATTACATCCAACAAAGAACATAGGATAGAAACCATTGTACATTCCCAGATACTGGTTAGGCTTGAAGACAAGCTTATTACCTTCTTTTACACCCTTAATCCATGCCTTGGGAGATGTCTCATAACAAATACCCTTCAAATATACATCATTTCCATCGAAACCGATTTCAACACTTGAAGAAGCATCCAAGTTTTCATGATCTAAAGCATTCAATATAAACTTTTCTGTCTGCAAGCCAGCAGGAGGAGTTACTTCAACACCATCAAATAAGATGTATTCTGTGTTAAAGTCACCATACATCGCCCATTCTGAGTTATCGCTATATGTCAGTCCGAGGAAATGATTTCTTGATGTACCTAACAAACTAAGCTTACCGTCTTCTACAGAGAATTTTACTTCTGTAGCATCCTTATCGAGTGTGTATTTACGTGTTTTGCTGTCATAATTAATCATGTTCAGCTGAATGTAACATTTATTATCAGGGAAATAAAGAACATTCTGTTTCAAAGGCAGTGTGATTGTTTTTTTATCAGCACTCATAGTACCCTTGACCCATGACTTTGTACCACCACCTGCAGTAGCAGAGATGATTTCATAGAAATAAACAGATCCGTCCTGAGCAAATACAACCTTGATCAAACCAGCCTGACCACCTTCTTCAACTTTTACGCCATCATTTGAATACAAAGAAGTACCCTTACGCAAGTAAGTGTGTTCCTCTCCTTCTGGCTGATCTGTGATGATACTGGCATCTGTCGCATACTTAGCTGCGTCCATTTTGTTTAATGTAGCCGGACCATTGTTTGAAAACAAATTTACCTTATCGGAAATCTGATTAAAATAATTTTTTGCGGAAGAAATCCGATCTGATGGTTGTGCAAATGCGCAGATAGCAAGTACAACCATCGTTAATGATAATACCAATCGTTTCATTATATAAATATTAATTATAGTTATCATGTGCAAAGTTAGTCAATTTTTTAAAATCCTTGCAGAAACAGACTGGAAAATAGACATTTTATACATATAACGCTGTTTATCACATATAAACATTCTGAAATGACATTAAAAATTTTCTTTATTAACATACCTGATATTCCCACAAAAAACAATATAAACAAAGTAATATTCCTTATTTCTATAAATACTATTATTAATACCCGTTGGCGGAATTAATTTGATAAATATTTATGTGTAAAAAGTTGTG